>NZ_JBHXRU010000056.1:0-43042 GCF_042716255.1 Streptomyces sp. NPDC058662
GGGCCGGGACCGGAGCCCGCCGCGCTCCCCTGTCCGGCTCCGACGGAGGCGCCGGCGGAGCCGGACTGGTTGGTCACCCGCTGACCGCGGGAGTGGAAGGAGCGCCGTGACCCGGATGGACGACCTCGTGGCGGTCGGGGCGGGCCCGGCGCCCGACGGCCGGCACACCCTGGCACCGGCACGCCGGAGTGCGGCGTCGGTTTCGGGTCCTCGTGGCCCGGACGGTTCTCCGACGGGCCGCCGGCGGCTCCCTCATTCGGCCCTTCCATGCGATTCGTGCACTGCGCGGGCTCCACGGCGGGGAGACTGGTGACAGGAGTCCTGAGGCGCCCCGGCGCCCGGAGCCCGGGGCCGGGCTCCACCGGTGCGGTCCGGGGTCCCCGGGCCGCGGCCGGGCATCCGAAGACGTATCCGCGGTGAGATCCGCGGTGAGAGGGGTCCGGGATGAGCGCGGAGCGAGCACAGGGGCGCGGCTGGGTACGCATTCCGGCCAGCCGCGCGGAGCAGCCCGCCGCGCCGAGGGCGGCGGGGTACGACCACGCCCCGTACGCGGGCGCCCCCCACCCGGCCTCCGCCCACCCCCCGATCTACCTCTCCCTCGTCAGGCGCTGGCGGGAGGCCGGCCGCACCCTTCCGGGGCATCCTGACGAGGAGTGGGAGCGGCTGATCTCCCAGCCGTGCTGGCCCGGCCGATAGGTGGTGTGTCTTGGCAGCGGCGGAGCACGACGGACCCGGGCAGGACCGGCGGTCCCCCGTGACCGGGGCCGCGGAGCGGCTCGCGCTGAACGGCATGGGCAGCTTCGAGTGGGACCTGCTCGCCGGGACCCTCACCGTGGACACGGCCGGGATGAGCGTCTTCGACCTGGAGCCGGAGGAGTTCGACGGCACCCCGGAGGGCCTCGGGCTGCGGATCCCCGCCGAGGACAGCGCGCGCCTCGGCGAGGCCGTGGTGGCGGTCCTGGACAGCGGCGAGGAGACGTACGGCTCGTACTTCACCGTGCACCGGCGCGACGGCCGCGACCAGTGGACGCACACCCAGGGCCGGGTGCTGCGCGACGGGACGGGACGGGCCCGGCGGATCGTGGGCATCGTCCGGGACGCGACGGCGGAGCTCGCGCAGGCCACGCTGCTGCGCAAACTGGAGACGGCCCGCGCCCAGCAGACGACGATCGTCCAGCGGACCACGGAGGCCCTGTCGCGGGCGGTGACGGTCGACGACGTCACGGCCGCGCTCACCGGGGCGGGCGCGCTGGAGCGGCTCGGCGCGGACGGGCTGGCGCTCGGACTGGTCGAGGGCGGCACCATCAAGATCATCGCGCTGAGCGGGGAGTCGCTGGAGATCCTCAGCGAGCGGCGCTTCACCCGGCTGGACGGATCGCTGCCGCTGTCGCAGGCGGTCGTCAGCAGACAGGCCCGCTTCGTCACCTCCCTCGCCGCGCTCGGCGACGAGTTCCCGCTGCTCAGCGACTACCTCGGCCGTATCCAGTACGACGCGGCCGCCTATCTGCCGCTGATCGCGCAGGCCCGGGCCATCGGCGGCCTGGTCCTCTTCTACCGGCGGCGCAGCGAGTTCAGCCCGGAGGAGCGCAACCTCTGCCTGGGCCTCGCGGGCATCGTGGCCCAGTCGCTCCAGCGGGCGCTGCTGTTCGACCAGGAACGGGAGTTCGCGACGGGCCTGCAGGCCGCGATGCTGCCGCGCCGGATCCCGGACATCACGGGCGGTGAGATCGCGGTCCGCTACCACTCGGCCTGGAGCGGCCGGGAGGTCGGCGGGGACTGGTACGACGTGATCTCGCTGCCGCGCGACCGCGTGGGGATCGTGGTGGGCGACGTCCAGGGCCACGACACGCACGCGGCGGCCATCATGGGCCAGCTGCGCATCGCGCTGCGGGCGTACGCGGGGGAGGGCCACCCGCCCTCCACCGTCCTCGCCCGGGCCTCGCGCTTCCTCGCCGAACTGGACACCGAGCGCTTCGCCACCTGCATGTACGCGCAGGTGGACCTGGAGACCGGAGGGGTCCGGGCGGTCCGCGCCGGCCATCTCGGCCCGCTGATCCGGCATACGGACGGGCGGACCGGCTGGCCCAACGTGCGGGGCGGCCTGCCGCTCGGGCTGGCCACGCTCTTCGAGCGGGAGGAGTTCCCGGAGACTCGCCTGGACCTGGTGCCGGGGGAGACGCTCGTGCTGTGCACGGACGGGCTCGTGGAGGAGCCGGGCACGGCCATCACCCAGGGCATGGAGGCCCTCGCCCACGCCGTGCGCAGCGGCCCGCAGGGGGCGGGGGCGCTCGCCGACCACCTCTCGGACCGGCTGTGGGAGCGCTGGGGCTCCGGGGACGACGTGGCCCTGCTGGTGCTGCGCCGGGCCCCCGACCCGGGCACCCACCGGGCCCCGCGCATCCACCAGTACGTCCACCAGGCGGACCCGGAGGGCCTGTCGGAGGCCCGGTACGCGCTGCGGCAGGCGCTGCGCGACTGGGACATGGCCGAACTGGCCGACGACGTGGAGCTCGCCGCGGGGGAGCTGCTGGTCAATGCCCTGCTGCACACCGACGGCGGGGCGGTGCTGACCATGGAGGTACTGCCCGAGCCGGTCCGGCGGATCCGGCTGTGGGTCAAGGACCGCTCCAGCGTGTGGCCGCGCCGCCGCACCCCGGGGGAGGCGGCCACGACGGGCCGCGGACTGCTGCTGGTGGACGCGCTGGCCACGCACTGGGGGGTGGAGTCCCGGGGCGACGGCAAGGCGGTGTGGTGCGAGTTCGACGCCGGGAGCCGGTCGCGGAGCTTCGGGTGACGGGCAGCCCGGGCGAGCCGGTCGCGGCGCTCGGGTGACCGTGCGCTCACCCCGAGTTGTGGGCAGCCCGGGGCGGGGTGATGATGCGGGCATGAAACGGATCGTGCTGTGCGCAGGCTGAGCAGAGGCGCGGTGACGGGCATCCTGGCCGTGCTCCTCCTGGCCGCCGGGGTGCCGACGGTCGTGGACTGGACGACGGGCCGCCCGCACGCGGACCCCGGGTGCCAGACGGTGGCGTTCATGTCGATGACGGACGCGGCGCCCGAGTGCCGGTAGCGGCGGCTACCGGCCGGGCGCGTCCCTGCCGGTCCGTCCGCTCAGCCCTGGGCGACCAGGCGGATCACCTTGCGGTCCTCCGCGACCGTATCGACCGAACGCGGCATCAGGCCCGAGAAGTGGATCTCGTTGAGCTGGGCCTCGGCCAGCGCCTCGCCCGGCCGGATGTCCGGGGTGAACCTGAGCGAGCCGGTGGCCTTCCACGCGTGGACCTTCCCGTCGCAGTGCGCCTCGCCGCCGCCGAAGGCGAGCCGGGTGCTGCCCTGCTCGACGGCCGCGGCGATCTGGAGCTTCGCTCCGACGGGTGACGGGTTGGCGCAGTGGTAGGTGCCGGAAAGGGTGACCGTGCCGTCCTCGCCGATGTGGCCGTGCGACCGAATGGAGATTCCCTGCTCGAATACGGTGGCCTGGGCGGGGGGCGTGCAGACCGCCGTGGCGGCCAGAGCGGAGAGCGCTGCAAAAGCGATACGGCTTCCGTGAATACCCATCGTTCCTCCGGGTGAGTGCGGGCGGCGGGATTCCGCCGGAACGCATTGTGCTGGCAGACGGCCGGCAACTCGCTCCGCGCGGTCGTGTCGGCGGGTGCAATTTCCTGCTCGGGCGCGTGCTGAGCGGGCCGAGGGACGGGGCCGTGTTCGAAATCCCGGAAAACCCGCGTCGAACGTATCCAGTACCTGGACGCGAACGTGCGGACGAATTCCGGAGAGGGATTCTGGACCGTCTAGCCCGCGCGGGTGAAAGGCCGCGAAGGGCGCGGGGAAGAGACCACTAGGGTGCGGCGCATGACTTCTACTCAAGCCGAAATCGACCGGTCCCATCTCGGCACCCTTTCGGTGCTCGCCTGGATCGGCGACCCTTCCGAGGCCCACGACATCCCGTACCTCCTCGCCTACACCCTCGGCGACGGCCCGAAGGGCCGGGAGGCCGGCGAGGCGGCGGCGCGCGGACTGCTGGAGGAGATCGGCCTGCCGATCGGGGACGTCGTCATGGACGGCACCCGCAACCCGGCGGCCTTCCCGGTGCAGATCCTGTTGGAGGGCAACCAGATCGCGCTCACCCTGCCGGGCATGAACGCCCAGTGCACGGCGCCCGACGAGTGGGTGGCCGCGGCGGACGAGAGCGGGCAGGCGTACTTCCTCTTCGCCACGCGGGCCTGGCCCGAGGCGGTCCCGGGCCGGCCGGTCGACGCGAAGACCCTGCAGGAGTTCGCCGGCGACGAGGCCGTCCTGACCGGCAGCGCGCACTGCGTCCTGTCCGTGCGGCGCCTGCAGAAGTAGCCGCGCGAGGGTGCCGCACGTCCCCCGGACCCGTCCGGGGGCCCGCCGGACGCCCCGCCTCCACGCACTCCGGCCGCCGGGCTCCCAGCCTGCCCGGTGGCCGGTCCCCGGCCGTCCCGTGTGCGCGCGGGGCCCGGCCGGTCCGCGGTCGTCCGCGCGCGCGTCCGGGTCAGGGCCGCTCGAAGGTGAACGCGAGCGAACGGACCCGGTTGTCGAAGTTCGACCCCGCCAGATCCGGCAGCCCCACCGCGCGGAGCCCGACCGGCCGGGTCAGCAGCTCGCGGAACAGCGCCTTCATCTCGACCCGGGCCAGGTGCGCGCCCAGGCAGTAGTGCGGGCCGCCGCCGCCGAAACCGAGGTGGGGATTGGGCGAGCGGGTGACGTCGAAGGCGTCGGGGTCCGGGAAGACCGCCTCGTCGCGGTTGGCGGAGGCGTAGTACAGCACCACCTTGTCGCCGGGGCGGAAGAGGTGCCCGTCCATGGTGTGCTCGGCGGCCACCGTCCGGCGGAACTGGATGATCGGCGTCGAGTGCCGGATCATCTCGTCCACCGCGCCGTCGGCGTACGTGTCGAAGTCCGCCAGCAGCAGGTCCCGTTGGTCGGGGTGATCGGTCAGCAGGGTCAGCCCGTGGGTGATGGCGTTGCGGGTGGTCTCCACGCCGGCCACCATCAGCAGGGAGAAGAAGGCGCCCAGTTGGCGGGCGCCGAGGGCCTGCCCGTCGACGTTCGCGCACACCAGCGCCGAGATCAGGTCGTCCTCGGGGTGCCTGCGCCGCTCCCGGCCGATGCCCGCCACCATCCGCTGCATGCGGGCCAGGGCCCGCAGGCCGCGGCCGGGCACCCGCAGCCGGGCGGCCAGGCCCCGCTCCACGCCGATGTGCTCGGAGGCGTGGTTGACCCGGTCGGCGATCTCGGGCCGGTAGCGCTGCGGGATGCCCATCATGTTGCAGATGACCTCCAGGGGCAGCCGGGAGGCCACCGCCGCGACGAACTCGTCCGGTCCGTCGGCGAGTACGTCGTCGACGATGCGGGCCGCGACGGCGTGGACGTCCTCCTCGGCCGCCGCCAGCAGGCGGGGCGTGAAGGCCCGCTGGACGATCTTGCGGAGCTGGGCGTGGTCGGGGCCGTCCAGGTTGACCATCGAGTCCCCGAACAGGGCCCGTACCCAGCGGGCCGGCTCGGGCGTGGTCACGCCGGGGGCGCTGGCGAACACCTTCGGGAGGCGGCTCGCCTCCTGCACCTGGCCATGGCGTACGAGGGCCCAGTGCCCGGGCCCGGACCCCTCGGGGACGAACACGGGCCCGGGCAGGGCGCGCAGGCGGGCGAAGACCGCGAGGCGGTGGGCGGGGGGCCCCGTCCAGAATCCCGGGTCGGCCAGCTCCCGCCCGGGGTCGGATCCGGTGCGGGGTGCCGGGAGTGTCATGGCTGCCTCCAGTTGCTGCGCGACGTCCTGCGCTGGAGAACGGCTGGGGCGCCGCCGGGGTGACGGTGCGGCGCGGGGCCGTCGCCGTCGGCGGTTCAGAGAGCGGCGGGGACGGCGCGGTCGGACAGGGCGACGCCGACCGCCACCGTGGCCGCCGCGACCAGGCCCGCGTAGAGGACGGCATGGCTGCCCGTCCAGGTGCAGGCGAGGACCGCCAGGGCGGACACCGGCAGAATCAGCTGCTGGGCCGCGCCGCGCTTGAAGTAGCGGGAGTGCAGCAGCCACACCATCAGCAGGAACAGTGCGGTCGGGACGGTGACGGCGGCGTTGGCGGCGAGCTGCGGGATGTGCGCCTTGCCCACCGCGTGTTCGACGGCCACCTCGATGCCCGCTCCGATCGCCGCACCCGAGGCGAAGATCAGCAGGTGGCCGTAACCCCACGGGATCGCCTCCCGGTTCGAGGTCAGCCGGTGGTGCATCGGCACCGCGAAGTAGATCCACCACGCGGCGAAGACGATCAGGAGGCCGCCCGCCGCGATGGGGAGCAGTTCGTCCAGGGCCTCGTGCTCGTCGAGCGCGGACTTCACGGCCACCGTGCTCGCGGCGATCGTCTCGCCGAGCACGATGATGGTGAACAGCCCGTACCGCTCCGCGATGTGGTGGGCGTGCCAGGGCGTCTGGTGGCCGCGCTCGGCCACCACCGGCACCAGCAGCTCCGCCGCGACCAGCACCAGGAACAGCCAGCGCTTGGCACCGTCCGGCGCGAACAGCAGCGCCACCCAGCCCGCCTGGCAGACCGCCAGCCCTGCCGCGTACGTCAGCGCGGCCGTGCGCGCGGGGCCGCTCTCGCCGGCGGCGGCCCGCAGCCACTGCGAGGTGAGCGCCACCCGCATGATCAGGTAGCCGATGACGGCCACCGTCCAGTCGTTGTCCTCGAAGGCCCGGCTCACGCCCGCCGCGTAGACGAGGACACCGGCGATCTGGACGAGCGTGGCGATCCGGTACGGCACGTCGTCGCAGTCGTAGGCGGAGGCGAACCATGTGAAGTTCATCCACGCCCACCACACGCCGAAGAACACCAGGAAGTACCCGGTGACGCCCGAGGCGAAGTGGCCCTCCGCGAGGGCGTGCACCAGCGCGGCGCCGGCCTGGGCGATCGCCACGACGAAGCACAGGTCGAAGAAGAGTTCCAGCGGGGTGGCCGCACGGTGGTCCTCGTCGCGGCTGCGGGCGGTCATGGGGGTGTAGGCCATACGGCCAGCAGAGCAGAGGATCCGGCGGGCGGCCGGCCAGGCGCGCGGCCCGGACCGGCCCGCTACCCCGGGCGGGCCCGTACCGGCGGGCCGGCCGGTGGCGCGGGGCACCGAACGCCGCTGGAGCCCACCCTGGACTTCGCCCGCCGCGTCGCCGGCCTCGGCAAGGAGGTGCAGCTGCGCTTCGTGCTGGTGCCGGGGCTGACCGACGGCAGGGGGAACGTCGAGGGCGTCGCCGCCGTCGCCGGGAGTCTCGGCAACGTCTCGCGCGTCGACGTGCTCCCCTTCCGCGCGCTGGGGGTGAGCAAGTGGGAGTCGCTGGACATGCCTTACACCCTGCGCGGTACGCCGCCTCGCACCGCCGGGCAGGTCGCCGCGGCCAAGGCGGTCTTCGCGGCGCGCGGCTTGAAAGCCGTATAACCCGTTCGGGTCAACCCCAGGCCTGGCAAAACGGGCTGAACCAGTACAGAACACCTAGCGTGGTGCTGTGCCCGAGCCATCAGAAGCCCTTGCCGCCCCGCCACCGCCCCCCGGGGCGGCAGCCGCGACCGAGGCCGCCGCGACCCAGCCCGCACCCGCCCCCGCGCCGCGCGGCGGCAGGTCCGTCCACACCCGGGCCTCCCTGGCCGCCGCCCTCGTCTCGCTCCTGCTCGTCGTCGCGATCGTGCTCGGCAGCAGGCTCCTGCGCGACTTCGACTCGGCCCTCCTGCCGTACGCCGTCGCCACCGTGTTCCTCGCCTTCGGGGTCACCTACCGGTACACGGTGTGGGTCTCGGCGCCCGGTGCGCGCCGCCTCTTCAAGAAGGGCTTCGGCAGCCTCTTCTCGGCCGCCAACTTCCGTGCGGCGCCCACCGCCCTGCCGCGGATGATCGCGACCTACCTCGGCTTCCAGAAGTTCCTCGGCGCCCGCTCGCGCGCCCGCTGGGCCGCGCACCAACTCATCTTCTGGGGCTGCGTTCTGGCCGCGCTCATCACCTTCCCGCTCACCTGGGGCTGGTTCACCTTCACCTCCGGCAGCGGCTCGGGTCCCGGTTACGAGATGCGGGTCTGGGGCTTCAAGGTCCTCGGCTTCGACTCGCTCGACTTCCTGGGCTGGCTGATGTTCCACGGCCTGGACATCGCCGCCCTGCTGGTCATCCCCGGCGCCTCGTACTTCCTCTGGCGCCGGATGAGGGACCGCGGCGCCGGCACCGGCCAGCGCTTCGCCTACGACCTGCTGCCGCTGATCTGCCTCGTCGTGATCTCCGTGACCGGCCTGCTGCTGACGTTCTCGTCGATCTTCCTGCACGGCGGCGGCTACGAGTTCCTGGCCATCCTGCACATGGTGTCGGTGGTGTTCACCCTCATCTACATCCCGTTCGGGAAGTTCTTCCACATCGTGCAGCGGCCCGCCGCCGTCGGTATGCAGCTCTTCAAGTACACCGGCCGCCAGGACGAGCAGGTCTTCTCCTGCAAGCGCTGCGGCGAACCCGTCGACACCGCGCCGTACGTCGAGAACCTGCGCGCAACGATGCAGGACCTGAAGCTCGACTTCGACGCCTGGGCCGAGTACTGCCCCCGCTGCAAGCGGATGCTGCGCGGCAACGCCTACCTGACCCACGTCAAGAAGGGCTTCAAGTGACCGCGAACGACCCCGTCACCACGGCGTCCAGGCCCGCGCCGCTCCCCCTCGACCCCTCCATCGCCCCGCCCGGGACCCGCGAGTTCCGCGACGCCGGGGGCATCCCCGCGGACCAGTGGCACGCCGACCAGAACGGCGAGACCCTCGTCCCCACCCACTGCTGCTTCTGCGGCGTGCAGTGCGGGATGTACCTGCGCGTGGACCGGGGCGGCAAGGTCTTCGGCGTGGAGCCCCGCAACCACGACATCAACCGGATGCGGCTGTGCCCCAAGGGCATCAACGCCTACCAGCAGGTCAACCACCCCGACCGGCTGACCGCGCCGCTGATGCGCCGCAGCCGGGACGAGGAGTTCCGGGAGGCGTCCTGGGAGGAAGCCCTCGACTTCACCGTCTCGGAGATCCGCCGCATCCAGGCCGAGTACGGCAACGACGCCTTCGGCCTGCTCGGCGGCGCCAGCCTGTTCTCCGAGAAGACCTACCTCGTCGGCAAGTTCGGCCGGGTCGCGCTGAAGACCCGGCACGTCGACTACAACGGCCGGCTGTGCATGGTCAGCGCCGCGGGCGCCAACAAGCTCGCCTTCGGCATCGACCGGGCCGGCAACCCCTTCTCGGACATCCTCCTCACCGACTGCCTCCTCATCGCCGGGTCCAACGTGGGGGAGTGCTTCCCGGTGATGACCCAGTACCTGTGGGGCGCGCGGGACCGGGGAGCCTCGCTGATCGTCATCGACCCGCGCGAGACGGCCGTCGCCCGCACCGCCGACATCCACGTCGCCCTCAAGCCCGGCACCGACTCCGCCTTCTTCAACGCCGTCCTGCACGTGGTCGTCGCCGAGGGCCTCACCGACGAGGCCTACCTCGCCGCGCACACCACCGGATGGGACGAGGTCAAGAAGACCGTCGCCGCCTACCCGCCCGCCCGAGCCGCCGAGATCTGCGGGGTACCCGCCGAGCAGATCGTCCAGGTCGCCCGCGTCTTCGCCGGCGCGGGCAAGGCCATGGCCTGGCACGCCCGGGGCATCGAGCACCACTCGCAGGGTGTGGAGAACTGCCTCTCGGTCATCAACCTCTGCGTCGCCACCGGCAACATCGGCAAACCCGGCGCCGGCTACGGCACCATCACCGGTCAGGGCAACGGCCAGGGCGGCCGCGAGCACGGGCAGAAGTCCGACCTCCTCCCCGGCGGCCGCTCCATCACCAACCCGGAGCACCGCGCGCAGATCTGCCGGATCTGGGGCATCGAGGAGAGCGAACTCCCCGGCGCCGGGACCTCCATGATGGAGATGGTCTGGCAGATGCAGCGCAAGGAGATCCGCGGGCTCATCGGCATCTGCAACAACCCGTTCGTCTCCCTCCCCAACTACGGGGTGGTCAAGGAGGGCTACGACGCCGCCGAGTTCCACGCCCAGTTCGACTTCTTCCTCTCCGAGACCGCGGCCAACGCCCATGTCGTCTTCCCCGTCACCACCTGGGCCGAGGACGAGGGCGTGATGGCCAACGCGGAGGCGCGGGTGGTCAAGCACAACAAGGCCCAGGAACCCCCGGCCGGCGTACGGACCGACACCTGGGTCATCTGCGAACTCGCCAAACGGCTGGGCGCCGGGCACCACTTCGACTTCCCCGGGTCCCGCGAGGTGTTCGAGGAGCTGCGCGTCGCCTCCGCCGGAACGGTCAACGACTACTACGGCATCACCTACGAGCGGCTGGAGGAGACCGGCGGGATCTCCTGGCCGTGCCCCTCCACCGAGCACCCGGGCACGCCCCGGCTCTTCGAGGACGGCCGGACCTACCACCCCGACGGCCGGATCCACCTGCAGGTCGTCGCATGGCATCCGCCCATGGACGCCTACACCGAGGAGTACCCCCTCTCCCTCACCACCGGCCGCACCGTCGCGCACTTCCTCTCCGGCAACCAGACCCGCCGCCTGGGCGCCCTCGTCGAGCAGACCCCGCGCCCCTGGGTGGAGGTCCACCCCTCGCACGGCTTCCGGGACGGCGACCCGGTCCGGGTGGTCACCCGCCGCGGCAGTGAGGTCTTCCCGGCCCTGGTCACCGAGGCCATCCGCCCCGACACCGTCTTCATCCCGTACCACTGGCCCGTCCCGACCGCCGCGAACGCGCTGACCATCGACGCCCTCGACCCGCGCTCGAAGATCCCGGAGTACAAGGTGTGCGCCGCCCGGATCGAGGCCGCCGAACGGGTCGACGAGGTCCCCGCGCCGCCCACGGCCCCGGGCCGGGAGGCCTACCCGGACGCCCAGGCCTCCCGCACCGACCCCCTGCCCCCCACGTCCCCGCAGGGCCGTGGCACGGCGGAGAGGAGCTGACCCGCCATGATGGGCCGCACGATCTTCATCGACCCGGGCCGGTGCATCGGCTGCCAGGCCTGCGTCTCCGCCTGCCGTGAATGCGACTCCCACCGCGGCAAGTCGATGATCCACCTGGACTACACCGAGCCCGGTACCTCCGTCGCCTCCCTCCCGACCGTCTGCATGCACTGCGAGGACCCGGTCGCGCCCTGCGCCGAGGTCTGCCCCGCCGACGCGATCCTGGTGACCGCCGACGGAGTGGTCCAGCAGGCCGACACCACCCGCTGCATCGGCTGCGCCAACTGCGTCAACGCCTGCCCCTTCGGCGTCCCGAAGATCGACCTCCAGGCGAAGCTCCAGATGAAGTGCAACCTCTGCTACGACCGCACCGCCTACGGCCTCGCCCCCATGTGCGCCACCGTCTGCCCCACCGGCGCGCTCTTCTACGGAACCCTCGAAGAGCTCCGCGCCGAGCGCCCCGGCGTGCAGGTCGCCGACTCGTTCGCCTTCGGCGACGTCGTGGTCAGCACCGGTGTGGCGATGGTCGTCCCCGCCGACAAGGTCCAGTGGCCCGTCCCCGGCGGCCTGCCCGTAGTCGAGATCAACGGAGTGGATGTCCGATGAGCGTGACCGAACAGCCCGCCCCCGGCCAGGGCCGGGGCCGGGACCCCGACGCCGACGGGGACGTTGCCGCCGAGGAGTTGCGCGACCGGATCAGCGCCGACTCCCTCACCACCCGCCGCGACTACCTGCGGATCGTCGCCACGGTCTCCGGCGGGCTCGCAGTCGGGGGCGTGGGCGTCGCCGCCGGCATCCTGCACCGGCACGGGGACACCGAGGGACTGCCCGAGGCCAAGAAGGTCGCCGACCAGCTGCCGCCGGGCCGGTCCGTGGCCTTCCGGTACCCCGGCGACGAGGACCGCGCACTGGCCGTACGGCTCGTCGACGGAACCCTCGTCGGCTACTCCGCCGTCTGCACCCACCTGGCCTGCGCCGTGCTCTGGCGCGAGGACCGGGGGGCCGAGGGAGAGCTGTACTGCCCCTGCCACGAGGGCGTCTTCGACGCCCGTACCGGCGAGGTGACCGCGGGCCCGCCGCCGCGGCCGCTCCCCAGGATCCTCCTGACCGAGCAGGCCGACGGCAGTGTCTGGGCCATCGCCACCGCCCGGTCCGGAGAGCCGGTCAAGGACGCCCTGTGCCGGCAGTTCGGCGATTCCCGGCCCGAGACGGCACGCCG
The DNA here is from genome assembly GCF_042716255.1 of Streptomyces sp. NPDC058662. NCBI lineage: Bacteria > Bacillati > Actinomycetota > Actinomycetes > Kitasatosporales > Streptomycetaceae > Streptomyces > Streptomyces sp. NPDC058662. Next base: position 12,191 of record NZ_JBHXRU010000056.1, read on the forward strand.
CCTGGGCTGCCCCGGCGCGGACCTCACCACCGAGGGCGGCCGGGCATGAGCGACGCGCCGCTCCCCCCGCGCCCGGAATACCACCCGGGCAGCGCCCAGCCCCGGCTGAACCGGCCGGTGCGGGAGCGCTATCCGCAGATCCGCGCCACCAGCGGCTACGGAGACCCGCGGATCCGGCACACGGGCCCCGGCCCGGGGGCCGGCACCGAACAGGAGCCGGAGCGGTCCTCGAAGCTCAACGCCCGTCTGGTCCTGGCCCTCACGGTCGTGGTCGGACAGCTGTGGGCGCTGACCGTGACCGTCAACGAGTGGATGAAGGGCAACACCGGTACGGCCTGGTGGGGAGCGGGATTCCTGATCCTGTCCTTCCTCGTCGTGATCGCCCTGTGGCTCCTCGACCCGAAGGACAGATGACCATGGCGACGATACCCACGCCCACCCCGCCCTCGGTGCGCTCGCACCGGGCGGAGACCTACAAGCCCGGTGCCACCATCGGCGACTGGCGCCCCGAGGACGACGGCTTCTGGGAGTCCACCGGCCGCAAGGTGGCCCAGCGCAACCTCTGGATCTCGATCCCCGCGCTCATGCTCGGCTTCGTGGTCTGGCAGGTCTGGTCGGTGACCGTGGTGAAGCTGAACGACGTCGGCTTCGCCTTCTCCAAGTCCCAGTTGTTCTGGCTGACGGCCGTCCCCGGCATCACGGGCGGCACCTTCCGGATCCTCTACACCTTCATCGGGCCGAACTTCGGCGAGCGGAAGTTCACCGCGTTCAGCACGATGGTGCTGGTCGTGCCCATGCTGTGGCTCGGCTTCGCCCTCCAGGACACCGGCACCCCCTACTGGGAGCTGGCGCTGATCTCGGCCGTCTGCGGTATCGGCGGCGCGAACTTCGCCTCCTCCATGGCCAACATCGGCTTCTTCTTCCCCAAGCGGGAGAAGGGCAGCGCCAACGGCCTCAACGGAGGCCTCGGGAACCTCGGCGTCAGCGTGGTCCAGTTGGTCGCCCCGCTGGTCGTCACCGCCGCCGTGCTCGGCGCCCCGGCGGGCGGTCCCCAGCGCGACGCGAGGAACGACACCGACATCTGGTTGCAGAACGGCGCCTTCCTGTGGGTGCCCCTGCTGGTGATCATGGCTCTGCTCGCCTGGTTCCTGATGAACGACCTCAAGGTGGCCGCGGCCCCCTTCAGCCAGCAGAAGATCATCTTCAAGCGCAAGCACAACTGGCTGATGACCTGGCTCTACGTCGGCACCTTCGGCTCCTTCATCGGCTTCGCGGCCGGCCTGCCGCTGCTGATTAAGAACAACTTCGAGGCGCAGGGCTACCAGGCCACCACCTATGCCTGGATCGGCCCCTTCATCGGCGCTCTGATGCGCTGGGCCGGCGGCTGGCTCTCCGACAGGATGGGCGGGGCCCGGGTCACCATGCTGTCGTTCGTCGGCATGGCGGCCTCGCTGGTCGTGGTGATCTTCGCGCTGCCGCACGCGGGTGACGGCGGCCACTTCTGGGCCTTCTACCTCGGATTCCTCGCGGCCTTCGCCTTCTCCGGCCTCGGCAACGGATCGACCTTCCGGCAGATCCCGGTGATCTTCCGCGACCAGCACATGCGCGAGGCCGCGGGCAAGGGGCCCGAGGCGCAGACCGCGGCCCTGAGGCAGTCGGAGATGGAGGCGGGCGCCGTCACCGGCTTCTCCTCCGCCATCGCCGCCTACGGCTTCTTCTTCATCCCCGCGATGTTCGCCGCCATCGCCGTCACGCACGCGATGTGGATCTTCATCGTCTTCTACGCCACCTGCCTGGCGGTGTGCTGGTGGTTCTACGCCCGCAAGGGCGCCGAAGCCCCCAGCTGAGCGGCACCGGGGGCGGGGGCGGGGGCGGCCGTACCCTGGAGGCATGAGCCCCGCCCCCGCCTCCGACCCGCAGCCCGCACAGCCGACGCCGTCCCCGCAGTCCGGCGGGACGCGCCGGCCCAAGCCCCGGCTGGTCTTCGACGACCCGCTGGACCAGCAGTCCTCGGACGACACCGACCGGGGCTGGGGCGAGCGGGCGCCCGCCGGCGGAAGCGCGGCCGACCTGGCCCGGTTCCTCGACGAGAAGCCCCCGCACCACATCTGACCGGCGGCAGGGGCCGGCGCCGGCGCCGGCGCCGCCGCACGGATCCGCTCTAGAAGGGGTCCCGCGAGCCGACCGGAACGCCGTCCCTGCCACCCGGGCCCCGCTGGGCGACCAGGGCGTCCCGGATCTCCTTGAGGACCTCCAGCTCGCTGATCTCCATCGTCTCCTGGACGCCTTCCTTGGCCTTGCGCCGCACCTCCTGCTTGGCGAGGTACTTCGCCATCGGGAGGACCATCAGGAAGTACACGACCGCCGCCGTGATCAGGAAGGTGAGCGTCGCGTTGAGGACCGACCCCCAGAGGATCTCCACCCCCGTGGGCTGGCCGCCCCCGTCGAGGCCGCAGGGGGCCTTGATGCAGGACTTGTAGACGTCGAGGTTCTTCGTCCCGATGGCGCCCACCAGCGGTCCGATGATCCCCTTGACGATGGAGTTCACGATGTTCGTGAACGCCGCGCCGATGACCACGGCGACCGCGAGGTCGACCACGTTGCCGCGCATCAGGAAGGCCTTGAAGCCCGCCAGGACGCTCTCCTTCTTCTTGTCGCTCACCACTGAGCCCTTCTTTGCATGTGCCGAACACGGAGTCAACGGTTCCGAAAGCTACGGCAGTCCGGACCCGGCGTGTCCAATCGGGGCCCACCTCAAGGTGACTTGCCTGCTCATGCGTGCGATTCAGCACAGTGTCACCGCCAGACGGGCCGTGGTGCCCGCGCCCACGAGGGTTCGGGCCGTGTCCCGGGGGACGGAGAGGACCACCAGTGCTCCCCCCTCGCCGGTCTCGTGCCCAGGAGCGGGGACTTGGGCCACGCGGGCCCCGGTGGCCACCACCCGGGGCGGGCCCGTCCGCTCCGCCGCGACCACGTCGACCCGGTCCCCGGGACGCAGCAGCCGCACGGTCGCGGCGTCCGCGATGCGCACCGGGGCCGACACCATCCGCACCGCCGCGGGCGGCCGCTTCACCGCCGGGGGCGCCCCGCCCCGGGAGGCCTGCGCCTCGGTCCCGCCGACGGCCAGCGCCGCCGCGACGACGGCCAGCCCGGCCGCCCCGGCCCGCCGCCGGCGCCGCACCGCCCGGCGGAGCCGGTCCCCGCCCCGCCCGACGCGCAGCGGCGCGAAGGGCGGCACCGTCCGCGCGGGGGGACACGGAGCCGCCGTATCGCAGCGGTCGGGGGCCGAGCGGGAGGCCGTGTCGCAGCGGTCGGGCGGGGCCGAGCGGACGAGAGGGAGCGACGAACGTGTCGAAGGGCGTACGGACATGAGGACCACCACCGGTTGAGGAGTGCCGAGCCCGGACCCAGCGCCCGGACACCCCTCACCATCCGCCCCGCCGCGTGATCCCGCTCGCGCCTGTGGACCGTCCCCAGGTTGTGGACAACCCCGTCACCCCCACGGGGGACCCGCGCCCGCCCTAAGGCAGTTCGATGCCCAGGTCCCAGCCGTCGTGCGCGTGCGTGCACAGGCAGGCACGGGACTCCGTCGCGGGAAGGGCCGCCACGGCGTCGAACAGGACCTGGCGCAGGCGTCCCACGTTCTCGCCGAACACCCGCAGCACCTCCGTGTGGGACACGCCCTCACCCGTCTCCGCGCCCGCGTCCAGGTCGGTCACCAGCGCCATCGAGGTGTAGCAGAGCCCCAGTTCACGGGCGAGGACCGCCTCCGGGTGCCCGGTCATGCCGACGACGGACCAGCCGGCCGCCGCGTGCCAGCGCGACTCGGCGCGCGTGGAGAACCGCGGCCCCTCGACGACGACCATGGTGCCGCCGGCCACGGGCTCCCAGTCCCGCCCCCGCGCCGCCGCCAGGGCCACGGACCGCCCCACGGGGCAGTACGGGTCGGCGAAGGTCGTGTGGACGACGTTCGGGACGCTGCCGTCGGGCAGCGGCTCCCCGTCGAAGAAGGTCTGGGCCCGGGACTTCGTACGGTCGACCAGCTGGTCGGGGACGAGCAGCGTGCCCGGCCCGTACTCGGACCGCAGCCCGCCGACCGCGCACGGCCCCAGCACCTGGCGGACGCCGACCGAGCGCAGCGCCCAGAGGTTGGCCCGGTAGTTGATCCGGTGCGGCGGCACGGTGTGGCTGCTCCCGTGCCGGGGCAGGAAGGCCACCTGCCGGCCGGCGAGCTCGCCGATGCGCAGGGAGTCGCTCGGGGGTCCGTACGGGGTCTCCACCCGGACCTCGGAGACGTCCTCCAGGAAGGAGTAGAAGCCCGAGCCGCCAATGACACCGATCTCTGCGTTCGCCATGGAGCCCACCCTAAGGGGGTGCCCCGCGAAGATCCCGGCGGATCCCGGCGGATCCCGGTGGGCCCGGGCCGCCCGGCCGCGGCAGGCCCCCGCCGCGGCGGGCATGCCGAAGGCCCCGCTGCCGGATCGGCGGCGGGGCCTCGGGAAGTGCGTCAGGCGGCCGAGCTGGAGCTGCTGCTCGCACTCGACGACGTCGAGGAGGACGCGGCGGCGGGAGCGGCGGACGGCGTCGACGCCGGGGACGACGACGTGGCGGGCTTCGACGCCGGGCTGCTGCTCGACGCGGAGCCGCGGCTGTCGTTCCGGTAGAAACCGGAGCCCTTGAAGACGATGCCGACCGCGGAGAACACCTTCTTCAGGCGTCCGTCGCAGCTCGGGCACACGGTCAGGGCGTCATCGGTGAACTTCTGCACGGCCTCAAGGCCCTCGCCGCACTCGGTGCACTGGTACTGGTAGGTCGGCACGAATTTCCTCCTGGCACTCTCACTCAATGAGTGCTAACGACGCTCCATGGTGACGTATTCCGGCGGATCAGTCCACCGTCACCGGCGTGCGGTGACCGATCCCACGCTCGCTCACCCGGTTGCGGGCGGCCGGGGCGGCCGTCTGCGGGGAGGAGTTCACGATGCGGCTCGGGGCCCTGGGGGCCAGCTTCGAGCGCAGTGCCAGCAGGGTGACCAGCGCGAGCGCCGTGGCCGCCATGGGCACCAGGAAGCCGTACGAGGACCCGTGCGCGTCCGTCAGGCGGCCGGCCAGGGTCACGGCCCCCGCCTGGCCGAAGGCGACCGCGCCCGTCAGCCAGGTGAAGGCCTCGGTCCGGGAGGCGGCCGGGATCAGCTGCTCGATCATCGTGTAGCCGGTGATGAGCGCCGGGGCGATGCAGAGGCCGACGACGAGGCCGAGGGCGCCGAGCAGGATCGCGGAGTGCGCGGCCCACAGGACGGACGCGGCGGCGGTGAGGCCGATGTAGCCGAGGATCAGGCGGCGGCGCGGGCCGATCTTCCAGGCGATGGCGCCGCAGGCGATGCCCGCGACCATGTTGCCGGCCGCGAAGACGCCGTACAGGATGCCGTTCGCACCCGGGTTGCCGATCTCCTCGGAGAAGGCGGCCAGCGAGACCTGCATGCCGCCGAAGACCGCGCCGATGCCGATGAAGGCGACGATCAGGACGCGCAGGCCCGGGAAGGACAGCGCGGAGGCGTGCTTCTCGCCGTTCGCCGCGCGGGCGACCGGCTTGGGCTGGGTGCCGCGCTGGGCGGCGAAGAGCAGGCCGCCGACGATCGTCAGGGTGGCCTCGGTGATCAGGCCCGCCGAGGGGTGGATCGCGGTGCACAGGAAGGTGGCCAGCACCGGGCCGACCACGAAGGTGAACTCGTCGGTGACGGACTCGAAGGCGGCCGCGGTCGGCAGCAGCGGGGAGCCCTCCAGCTTGGCGGCCCAGCGGGACCGGACCATCGGGCCGACCTGCGGGACGGAGGCGCCGGCCGGGATGGCGGCCAGCGCGAGCGCCCACAGGGGGGAGCCGAGCAGGGCGAGGGCCGTCAGGGCGCTCACGGCGGCGGCGTGCGTGAGGACGACCGGGACCAGGACGCGGCTCTGGCCGACCCGGTCGGCGAGCTTGCCCATCTGGGGGGCGAAGACCGCCATGGAGACGCCGGTGACGGCGGCGACGATGCCGGCGCTGCCGAAGGATCCGGTGGTGTGCTGGACGAGCAGGACGATGCTGATCGTCAGCATCGCGAAGGGCTGCCGCGCGGCGAAGCCGGGGAGCAGGAAGCTGAGGGCGCCGGGGGTGCGCAGGAGCTGCCCGTAACCCGGGCGGGCGGACGTGTCGGTCGTGACCGCGGATGTCACGGCCTGGCCTTTCCGCTGCCTGGTAGAGCGTCCCCGTCTGCGGACGATGCGCCGCCTTGTGAGCGGCCGCACCCGTACATGTGGGAGCCCCGAGAGCTGTCCTCTTGCGCAGAACCGAGTGATACCTGGGCGCCCACTGCGGGGGGTGCCACGGCCGCTTTGCGGTCGCGCCAGCTCTGCGTCAGGCAGAGTTGGTTCGATCTGGTGTGCCTTCATCATACAGGGAAAGCCACTACCACGTCCTGTGATTACGGTGACAACTCATGCCTTCGCCTGCGATTAACCGGAAGTTTGCCGTCCGCGACCTCGGAAATCGGGGCAAGCAGGCTCAGACGGCACGGAATCAGAGAATTAGAACGCGACTCTAAGCGGAAAGTCCGTCAGATCACCCCCGGGAAAACCGCCGAGACCGAGCCCTCCGCGGCTCAGCGGGGGCTGTCGCCGCCGGTGCCCAGCCACCCGGCGAGCTTGCCGCCCCGGGCCACCGCCCGCAGTCGCGCCTCGGCCGCGTCCCGTACCGGGTCCGTGGCCACCACCAGCAGCTCGTCCCCGCGCCGCAGCACCGTCGACGGCGCCGGTACGAAGCTCTTCGCGTCCCGGACCACGAGCGTGACCGACGCCCCCGGCGGCAGCCGCAGCTCGCTCACCTCGACGCCGTGCATGCGCGAGGCGGGCGGGATCGCGAAGGACAGCAGGTGCCCGCGCAGCTTCTCCAGCGGCGCGGACTCGATGCCGAGGTCGGCGGCGGCCTCGTCCCGGTCGCCGAGCTCCAGCTTGCGCGCGAGCCACGGCAGGGTCGGCCCCTGCACCAGGGTGTAGACGACGACCAGCACGAAGACGATGTTGAACACCCGGTCGCTGCCCTCGATGCCGGACACCATCGGGATGGTCGCCAGGATGATGGGGACGGCGCCGCGCAGGCCGGCCCACGACATCAGGGCCTGCTCCTGCCAGGGCATCCGGAAGGGCAGCAGGCTGACGAAGACCTCCAGCGGCCGCGCGACCATCGTGAGCACCAGCCCGATGACCACGGCGGGCCAGAAGTCGTGGACCAGCTCGTGCGGGGTGACCAGCAGGCCCAGCAGGACGAACATGCCGATCTGCGCGATCCAGCCGAGCCCGTCCGCGAACCCGCGCGTGGCCGACCAGTGCGGCAGCTTGGCGTTGCCCAGCACCATTGCCGCCAGGTACACGGCGAGGAAGCCGGAGCCGTGCGCCATGGCGCCGGCCGCGTACCCGGTGATCGCGATGGCCATCACGGCGATGGGGTAGAGGCCCGAGGCGGGCAGTGCCACGTGCCGCAGCCCGTACGCCCCGAGGAAGCCCACGGTCAGGCCGATGGCGGCGCCGATCGCCAGCTCCAGTGCGATCTTGCCGATCAGGACGTACCACTCGTCCACCGGGCCGACGGTGGCGAAAGCCACGACGAGGATGACGACGGGGGCGTCGTTGAAGCCGGACTCGGCCTCCAGTACGCCCGTGATCCGGGCCGGCAGCGGGACCTTGCGCAGGACCGAGAAGACGGCCGCCGCGTCGGTCGAGGAGACGACCGCGCCGATCAGCAGGGCCTGGCGCCATTCCAGCCCGACCAGGTAGTGCGCGCCCGCCGCCGTCACACCCACGCTGATCGCGACACCCACCAGCGACAGCATGATCGCGGCCGGCAGGGCGGGTTTGATCTCTTTCCACTTCGTGCCCAGACCGCCCTCGGCGAGGATCACGACGAGCGCCGCGTAGCCGATCACCTGGGTCAGCTCGGCATTGTCGAACACGACGTTGCCGATGCCGTCCTGGCCTATCGCGATACCTATACCGAGGTAAATGAGCAGGCTGGGCAATCCGCTGCGCGAGGAGACGCGTACCGCCGCTACCGCGACGAGCAGCACGAGCGAGCAGACCAGCAGGAGCTCATTGAGCGTGTGGACAGTCAGCGGGCGGCCCTTTCCTCGAAGCGCCTCGCGGTCGTACGTCCCGGCGGCGCGCAATTACCAAGTACTTCGTTACCTTACCTAATCTTTGACGCTTTCTTGACGCGCTCCTCACATTGTGAAACGCCTGTTCGCCCCTGTCCTCAGGGGGTGGGGCCCCTGACGGATCATCGGGAGGGGTCCTGCGCCTATGGTTGCTCCCAGCACCCAGGACCACCCTGCCCCTCGAAGGACAGCGATGCCCGCCAACGAATCCGCTCCTCCCGTCAAGAAGAAGGGACGACGCGCCCGTCTGATCGTGCTCGTCCTGGTCCTGGCTCTCTTCGCGGGCCTCGGCTACGGGGCTTACTGGGGCGTCGACAGCGTGCGCGCCTCCTTCCCCCAGACGACCGGCAGCCTCAAGGTGCCGGGCCTGACCGGGACCGTCGACGTCAAGCGCGATGCCCACGGCATCCCCCAGCTCTACGCCGACAACGACGACGACCTCTTCCGCGCGCAGGGCTTCGTGCACGCGCAGGACCGGTTCTGGGAAATGGACGTACGCCGTCACATGACCTCGGGCCGGCTCTCGGAGATGTTCGGCGCCGGACAGGTGGAGACGGACGCCTTCCTGCGCACGCTCGGCTGGCGCCAGGTCGCGCAGACCGAGTACGACAAGAAGCTCTCGGACGAGACGAAGAAGAACCTCCAGGCCTACGCCGACGGGGTCAACGCGTACCTGAAGGGGAAGTCCGGGAAGGACCTCTCCGTCGAGCACGCCGCGCTGAAGCTCAGTGACGACTACCGGCCCGAGCAGTGGTCGCCCGTGGACTCGGTGGCCTGGCTCAAGGCGATGGCCTGGGACCTGCGCTCCAACATGCAGGACGAGATCGACCGCGCGCTGATGTCGAACAAGCTCACGCAGGCGCAGATCGAGGAGCTCTACCCGCCCTACCCCTTCGACCGGAACAAGCCGATCGTCGAGGGCGGCCGGACCGACGGCGGCAAGTACACGCCGCAGGGGTCCACGCCGTCCGGCACCGGCACCGGCAGCGGCACCGGCAGCGGTACCGCCTCGGGGTCCCAGGCCTCCGCGGCCGCCGGCGCCGCCTCCGGCCTCGCCGACAACGCCACCGCCCAGGGCGCGACCGTGGGCCTGCGCACCCAGCTGAGCGCCCTGTCCGAGACCCTGGACGAGATCCCGGCCATCCTCGGCCCCAACGGCAGCGGCATCGGCTCGAACTCCTGGGTGATCTCGGGCAAGTACACGACCACCGGCAAGCCGCTGCTCGCGAACGACCCGCACCTCTCCCCGCAGCTGCCCTCGGTCTGGTACCAGATGGGCCTGCACTGCCGCACGGTCTCCGCCCAGTGCCAGTACGACGTGGCCGGCTACACCTTCTCGGGCATGCCCGGCGTGGTCATCGGCCACAACGCCGACATCGCCTGGGGCATGACGAACCTCGGCGCCGACGTCACCGACCTCTACCTGGAGCAGATCCGGCCCGACGGCTACGTCTACGACAACAAGGTCCTCCCCTTCGAGACCCGCGAAGAGGTCATCAAGATCGCGGGCGGCGCCAGCAAGAAGATCACCGTCCGCGTCACCAACAACGGCCCGCTCGTCTCCGACCGCAGCGAGGAGCTCGCCTCCGTCGGCGCCCGCGCGCCCGTCGCCCCCTCGGCCCCCGACCGGGGCAACGGCTACGCCATCGCCCTGCGCTGGACCGCGCTGGACCCGGGCAAGTCGATGGACGCGGTCTTCAAGCTCAACCGGGCCAAGGACTTCCCGACGTTCCGCCAGGCGGCCGCCGACTTCGAGGTCCCGTCGCAGAACCTGATCTACGCCGACAGCAAGGGCACGTACGGCAACATCGGCTACCAGGCCCCGGGCCGCATCCCGGTCCGCGGCCAGGGCGACGGACGGATGCCCGCCCCCGGCTGGGACTCCAAGTACGCCTGGAAGGGCGGCAAGGACGGCAGTGCGGGCTACATCCCGCAGGAAGCGCTGCCGTGGGACCTGAACCCGGCGCGCGGCTACATCGTCACCGCGAACCAGGCCGTCGCGGAGAACGGGACCGGCGCGGGCAAGTACCCGAACCTGCTGACCACCGACTGGGGCTACGGCGCCCGCAGCCAGCGGATCAACGACCTCATCGAGGCGAAGACCAAGGACAGCGGCAAGATCTCCACCGACGACATGCGCGCCATGCAGATGGACAACAGCAGCGAGATCGCCGCGCTGCTCACCCCGATGCTGGCCAAGATCGAGGTCTCGGACCCGGACGTGCGTTCCGCGCAGAAGCTCCTGGAGGGCTGGAACTACACCCAGGAGCCCGACTCCGCGGCGGCCGCGTACTTCAACGCGGTCTGGCGCAACATCCTCAAGCTGTCCTTCGGCGACAAGCTGCCCAAGGAGATGCGCATCGAGGGCAGCTGCATGAACGTCCGCGAGAGCACCGGCCCGGCCGACGACCTCGCCGAGACGGTCCGCGAATGCGGTGCCCGCGACGCCGACTCGGCGCAGCCGGACGGCGGGGACCGCTGGTTCGAGGTGGTCCGCCGCCTGGTCAAGGACGAGAAGTCGCAGTGGTGGACCTCGCCCGCGGCCCGCAACCAGCCGGGCACCACCACCCGCGACGAGCTGTTCGCGCGCGCGATGAACGACGCCCGCTGGGAGCTCACCGCCCGCCTCGGCAAGGACCAGTCCACCTGGAGCTGGGGCCGGCTGCACCAGCTGACGCTGAAGAACCAGACCATCGGCACCGAGGGCCCCGGCTTCATGCAGTGGCTCCTCAACCGGGGCCCGTGGAACCTGGGCGGCGGCGAGGCCACCGTCAACGCGACCGGCTGGAACGCCTCCGGGGGGTACGGGGTCACCTGGGTCCCGTCGATGCGGATGGTCGTGAACCTCAACGACCTCGACAAGTCCCGCTGGATCAACCTGACGGGCGCCTCGGGGCACGCGTACCACGGCAACTACACGGACCAGACGACGATGTGGGCCAAGGGCGAGCTGCTGGAGTGGCCGTTCGGCAAGGAGGCCGTGGACCGCGCCGCGGTCGACACCCTGACCCTCACGCCCGGCGGTCCGTAGGGCCTGACGGCCCGTCGGCCCGCGGGCCGAAGCGGCGCACCCCCGACGGGGTGGCCACCGCCTGGACGGGGTGGTCGTGCGGTTCCTCCGGGACCCGCGCGACCACCTCGTCGTCGTAGAGGAGGACGACGAGCGCGGGATGCGCGCCGGCGCGCTCCAGCCGCTCCAGCACCCGGTCGTACGAGCCGCCGCCGCGGCCGAGCCGCATCCCGCGCCCGTCCACGGCGAGACCGGGCAGCAGCACGGCATCGGCGCCGGCCACCGCGTCCGGTCCGAGCGCCGGACCGGTGGGCTCCAGCAGCCGCATCCGGCCCGGGTGGGCGGCCTCGGCGAGACTGTCCGGGCCTTCGTACGGAGCCCAGTCGAGGTCGTTGTCGGGCAGCAGCAGGGGCAGCAGGACGCGCTTGCCGGCCGAGCGCAGGGCGTCGAGGAGCGCACGGGTGCCGGGCTCGGTGCCGACGGAGACGTACGCGGCGACCGTGCCGGCGCGGGCCAGTTCGGGCAGTTCCAGGGCCCGCACGGCGAGCGCCGCGGCCGCGGCGCGGCAGGCGGCGGGGGACAGGGAGCGGCGCGCGGCGAGGAGTTCGCGGCGGAGCGCGGCCTTCGCGGAGGCGGTCGGTGCGTTCTCGATCACAGCGGCCTCAAATATCCTTGCGAACCTGGACATATGTTTATCTATCTACCGGGGCCCGGTCTCGGGGTCGGCAGAACCCACTATCGTTCTGGCCATGACTATGTTGCACCCCGTGATCAAGAAGGCCGTCATCCCGGCCGCGGGCCTCGGTACTCGGTTCCTTCCGGCGACCAAAGCCACCCCGAAGGAAATGCTCCCGGTCGTGGACAAGCCGGCCATCCAGTACGTGGTCGAGGAGGCCGTCTCGGCGGGCCTGGACGACGTACTCATGATCACGGGGCGTAACAAGCGCGCGCTGGAAGACCACTTCGACCGCAACTACGAGCTGGAGTCGGCGCTCACGGCCAAGGGCGACGACGACCGCCTCAAGCGCGTCCAGGAGTCGAGCGACCTCGCCACCATGCACTACGTGCGCCAGGGCGACCCGCGGGGCCTCGGCCACGCCGTGCTCTGCGCCGAGCCGCACGTCGGCCGCGAGGCCTTCGCCGTCCTGCTCGGCGACGACCTGATCGACCCGCGCGACCCGCTGCTGCGCCAGATGGCCGACATCCACCAGCGCACCGGCGGCACCGTCATCGCGCTCATGGAGGTCGACCCGGCCAACGTCCACCTCTACGGCTGCGCCGCCGTCGAGGCCACGGACGAGGACGACGTCGTCCGCATCACCGGCCTCGTCGAGAAGCCGGACCCCCAGGACGCGCCCAGCAACTACGCGGTCATCGGACGCTACGTCCTGACTCCCGCGATCTTCGACATACTGCGGGAGACCGAGCCGGGCCGCGGCGGGGAGATCCAGCTCACCGACGGCCTGCAGAAGCTGGCCGCCGACGAGACCATCGGCGGCCCGGTGTACGGCGTGGTCTTCCGGGGCCGCCGCTACGACACCGGGGACCGCGGGGACTACCTCCGTGCCATCGTCCGCCTCGCCTGCGAGCGGGAGGACCTGGGCCCGGAGTTCCGTACCTGGCTTCACCGTTACGTCACGGAGGAGATGTAGGACCTTGAGCAGTTCCGCACCGCAGGACACCGGCCGGCTCCGGCGCGAGCAGCGCCTCTGGTCGGTGGACGAGCACCTCGCGGACATCCTCGCCGCCGTCCGGCCGCTGGAGCCCATCGAGCTCCAGCTGCTGGACGCCCAGGGCTGTGTCCTGGTCGAGGACGTCACCGTGCCCGTCGCCCTCCCTCCCTTCGACAACAGCTCGATGGACGGCTACGCCGTCCGCACGGCCGACGTCCAGGGCGCGAGCGAGGAGTTCCCCGCGGTGCTGACCGTGGTCGGGGACGTGGCGGCCGGCAGCGGTGAGCTGCCGACCGTCGGCCCCGGCCAGGCCGCCCGGATCATGACCGGCGCCCCGCTGCCGCCCGGCGCGGAGGCCGTCGTACCGGTCGAGTGGACCGACGGCGGTACGGGCGGCGGCGCGGCAACCGGGATGACCCCGGCCAGCGCCGCCCCGGAGGGCGCCGGCGGCGAGGTACGGGTGCACCGCCCCGCGGGCGCGCGGGCGCACGTCCGCGACCGCGGCAGCGACGTCCAGGCCGGCGACCTCGCGCTCGCCGCCGGTACGGTGCTCGGCCCGCCGCAGATCGCCCTGCTGGCCGCCATCGGGCGCGGCACCGTCCGGGTCCGGCCCCGCCCGCGCGTGGTCGTCCTGTCCACCGGCAGCGAGCTGGTGCAGCCCGGCGAGGCCCTGGCCGCGGGCACGATCTACGACTCGAACAGCTTCGCGCTGGCCGCGGCCGCGCGGGACGCCGGGGCCATCGCCTACCGCGTCGGGGCGGTCGCGGACGACGCCGACACCCTGCGCTCCACCATCGAGGACCAGCTGATCCGGGCCGACCTGCTCGTCACCACGGGCGGGGTCAGCGTCGGCGCGTACGACGTGGTCAAGGAGGCGCTGAGCTCGGTGTCCACCGGCACCGCCGCCGGCGACGAGGGCGACATCGACGGCGGCGGGGTCGACTTCCGCAAGCTCGCCATGCAGCCCGGCAAGCCGCAGGGCTTCGGCTCCGTCGGCCCGGACCACACCCCGCTGCTCGCGCTGCCCGGCAACCCGGTGTCCTCGTACGTCTCCTTCGAGCTGTTCGTGCGTCCCGCGATCCGCGCGCTCATGGGGCTGCCGGACGCCGAGGTGAGCCGCCCGACCGTGCGCGCGGCGCTCAAGGCCGACCAGGCCCTGGGCTCCCCGGCCGGCCGGCGTCAGTTCCTGCGCGGCACCTACGACGCCGGGACCGCGACCGTCACCCCGGTCGGCGGATCGGGCTCCCACCTGATCGCCGCGCTGGCGCACGCCGACTCGCTGATCGTCGTACCGGAGGACGTCACCTCGGTGGAGCCGGGGGCCGAGCTGGAAGTGGTCCTGCTCGGCTGAAGCCCCGCCGGTGCGGGTAGCGTGGTGCACCACACAGGCCCTTGAGGGGCCCGGACGGAAGCGGCGCGCAGAGTATGAGTACGCAGAGCAGGCTGACCCACATCGACGAGGCCGGCGCGGCCCGGATGGTGGACGTCTCGGAGAAGGACGTCACCACCCGGACGGCGCGCGCCAGCGGACGCGTCCTCGTCTCCTCCCGGGTGATCGAGCTGCTGCGGGGCGAGGGCGTGCCGAAGGGCGACGCCCTCGCCACCGCGCGGATCGCCGGCATCATGGGCGCGAAGAGGACCCCCGACCTGATCCCGCTCTGCCACCCGCTGGCCGTCTCCGGGGTCACGGTCGACCTGTCCGTCGCCGACGACGCCGTCGAGATCCTCGCGACCGTGCGGACCGCGGACCGCACGGGCGTCGAGATGGAGGCGCTGACCGCCGTGGCCGTCGCCGGGCTCACCGTCGTCGACATGGTCAAGGCGGTCGACAAGGGCGCGGTCATCACGGACGTCCGGGTGGAGGAGAAGACGGGCGGCAAGTCCGGCGACTGGGCGCGCTCGTGAACGCCCCGCGCGGCGGCGAGGTCCACAGCCATCTGACCCCGGCGGATTCCGGGGCGCCCGGGTCCGTGGCATCCGGGGGGCGGGCGGCCGGGTCCCCGAGCCCGGTGCCCGCGGCGGCCGCGGGGTCCGCCCCGCGCGGCCTGGTGGTCACGGCGTCGAACCGGGCCTCGCAGGGCGTGTACGCGGACAAGGGCGGCCCGCTGCTGGCCGAAGCGCTGGTGCGGCTCGGCTTCACCGTGGACGGCCCGCGGGTCGTCCCGGACGGCGATCCCGTGGAGCGGGCGCTGCGCGAGGGCGTGTCCGCCGGGTACGACGTCATCCTGACCACCGGCGGCACCGGCATCTCGCCGTCCGACCGCACCCCGGAGGCCACCGCGCGGGTGCTGGACTACGAGGTCCCGGGCATCGCGCAGGCCATCCGCGCGGAGGGCCTGGCGAAGGTGCCGACCGCGGCGCTCTCCCGGGGCCTGGCGGGTGTGGCCGGACGCACGCTGATCGTGAACCTGCCGGGTTCGACGGGCGGCGTCCGCGACGGTCTGGCGGTGCTGTCCCGCATCCTGACGCACGCCGTGGACCAGATCCGGGGCGGGGACCACCCCCGGCCCGGCGAGGGAACGAGACCGGCTGGGAGCGCGAGCTGAACGGTCCCTCCTGGCCGGCGGTCCTCACGGACGGCGACGTGACCCTCCGGCCGATAAAGATGCGGGACCAGAAGGCCTGGCGCGAGGTCAACCGGCGCAACCGCGACTGGCTCCGGCCGTGGGAGGCCACCATCCCGCCGCCCGCCCCCTGGGGCCCGGTGGTGCAGCGGCCCACGTACCGGCAGATGGTCCGCCACCTGCGGGCGGAGGCGAACGCGGGCCGGATGCTGCCCTTCGTCATCGAGTACCGGGGCAGGCTGGTGGGGCAGCTGACGGTCGCCGGGATCACCTGGGGCTCCATGTGCGCCGGGCACGTCGGCTACTGGGTGGACCGCGACGTGGCCGGCCGCGGCGTCATGCCGACGGCGGTCGCGCTCGCCGTGGACCACTGCTTCGGCAAGGTCGGGCTGCACCGGGTCGAGGTGTGCATCCGCCCCGAGAACGGCCCCAGCCGCCGGGTGGTGGAGAAGCTGGGGCTCCGCGAGGAGGGGCTGCGGCCGCGCTACCTGCACATCGACGGCGCCTGGCGGGACCACCTCGTGTACGCCGTCACCGTGGAGGAGGTCCCGGAGGGACTGCTGCGGCGCTGGCACCGGGCCCGGCATCCGGGGACCCCGTCGAAATAGAAAAGCGAATATGCGTTCGATTTACAGCACCCTTGGAACCGATTCGCCCATAACCTGATCCGAAGAATCACAAAAAAAGTCCGTGATATCAGCGAGATCGTGCGACACACCGGCCCAATTGGCCGATCCCCTCGGCCGCGCCCCTCTACGGTGTGAGGTGTGAGCAGCAGCGGCCTCATCTACGCAGTCATTGTCGGGGCCTGGGCCGCCTACTTGGTGCCCATGTGGCTCCGGAGGCAGGACGAGCTGAACGAGGCTCGTCCGACGGAACGCTTCTCCACTGCCATCCGGCTGCTTTCCGGCCGGGCGGGAATGGAGCGCCGTTACGCCAAGGGACTGCGTGAGCGCGGTGACGAGGAAGCGGAGTCCCAGCCCCACGCGGACCCGGACGCCGCGACGGAAACGGTGAACTCCGTGGACGCCGACGCCCGGGCCGTCGTCGTGCCCCCGGCCAGGGCGGAGCCGAGGCCGGCCGCCGCCGAGCGGGAGCACCGGGCGGAACGGGCACGGCGCGAGCAGCGCCTCCAGGTCCTGGCCCGCCGCCGGCGCACCACCGCGCTCCTGTTCCTGGTCTTCACCCTCGGAGCGGTCGTCGCCGCCGTGGGCGGCCTCGCCTTCCTGTGGGCGCCCGCCGTACCGGCCCTGCTGCTGAGCACGTACATCGTGCACCTGCGGGTCCAGGAGCGGCGGCGCTACGAGTTCACGATGGACCGCAGGCGCGCCGAGGCGGCCGCGCGGCACCTGCGCGAGAACCGCCCGCGCCGCCGCGAGCCGGAGGCCGCCGCGGGCACCGAACCGGACCCGGCGCCACCGGTCTCCCCGCAGGAGGCCGGGCGGCGCGCGCTGGTCGAGCAGACCGACCACGCCGAGTGGGTGGACCAGCAGCGCGAGCGCGAGCGCGGTCCCGCCCGGGGTGACAGCTGGGAGCCCGTCCCGGTCCCGCTGCCGACGTACGTGACCGCCCCGGTCGCCCCGCGCGCCACCGGCCCGGCGGTCCCGGACGCCTGGAGCGCCACCCGCTCCAGCACCGCCGAGCCGACGGAACCGCGCCTGCGCGCCCAGCCGGCTGCGCCCCGGACGGAAGCCGAGCCGGAGGCCAAGCCGGACGCCAAGCCCCCCACGACGCCGCGCCCCCGCAGCCGCGACCGGGGCCGCACCCCGCTGTTCGACCAGTACGAGAACGACGACCGCCCGCGGGCCGCGAACGAGTGATCGATGACCTGCGCGGACGCTCCCCGATACCGGTTTTGGAGCACCCGCGCGGGGATGCTAATGTTTCACACGTCGCAAGGGCCTGTGGCGCAGTCTGGTAGCGCACCTCGTTCGCATCGAGGGGGTCTGGGGTTCAAATCCCCACAGGTCCACAAACGACAGTTCGCGAGTAGCTCTCGGGAACGTCATGAGATCCCGTCCGGTCGAAAGACCGGGCGGGATCTCGGCGTTTGTCGGCTTTTGCGGGCGCCACAATGGCGTCATGGTGAACAAGGGCGCGGGCGAGGGTGATCCGGCGACGGCGGGCGCGTGGTCGGCGCTGGGCGGGGCGGCCGGGGACGCCGCCGCGGTGCGGTACCGGGGCGGCAGCGGGCTGGGTGGAGGACCCCTCCCCGTGCGGGAGATGGCGCGGGCGACCGTCGGGGTGTGCGCGCTGGCCGCGGCGGAGCTCGGCGCGGCGCGGGCCGGACGCGCGCTGAGCGACGGGGCCGCGCCAGTGGTGGACGAAGGGGCGGTCGCGACGGCGTTCGTGAGCGAGCGTCACCTGCGGATCCAGGGGCGCGAACCGGTCTCCTTCGCGCCGCTGTCCGGCTTCTGGCGCACCGCGGACGGCTGGGTGCGGACGCACGCCAACTACCCGCACCACCGGACGGCGCTGGTGCGGGCGCTGGGCGTCGCGCCCACCGCCGAGGCCCTGCGGGAGGCGATGGCGGGGCGGGCCGCGCGTGAGGTGCAGGAACTGGTCTACGGGGCGGGCGGCCTGGCCGTCGCGGTCGCAGCGGAGTACGGGGAACCGCAGCCGCTGGTGGAGCGTGTGCCGGGCCGCGCCGGGGCCGGCCGGGACCTCGGGCCGGCGCCCGCAGGGCGGCCCGCCGCCGGAGTGCGGGTGCTCGACCTGACCCGGGTCATCGCGGGACCCGTCGCCACCCGGACGCTGGGGCTGCTGGGGGCGGACGTGCTGCGGATCGACCCGCCGGGCCTGCCCGAGTCGGACGACGCGTACGCGGACACCGGCTTCGGGAAGCGGTCGGCCGCGCTGGACCTCGGGGCGGCCGAGGACCGGACGGTGTTCGAGAAGCTGCTCGCCGACGCCGACGTGGTGGTCAGGGGGTACCGGCCGGGCGCGCTGGAACGGTACGGGCTCGGGACCCGGGAGCTGCTGGAGCGGCGGCCGGGGCTGGTGGTCGCGGAGTTGTGCGCATGGGGCCCGCACGGGCCGTGGGCCGGGCGGCGGGGATTCGACTCGCTGGTGCAGGCGGGCTACGGCATCTCCGCGCGCTACGCCGGCCCGGACGGCACGCCGGGGGCGCTGCCCGCGCAGGCCCTGGACCACGGGACGGGGTACCTGGTGGCTGCCGGTGTCCTGCGGGCCCTCGCCGGGGGTGGCGGCCTCGGGCTGGCCTTCTCCCTGGCGGGGACGGCGTCGTGGCTGGTCCGGGAGGTGCCCTCGGCGGGCGACCCGGAGGCCGGGTACGAGCCCGGGCCCTGGCTGCGGGAGTCGGCGTCGGGGTACGGGCCGCTGCGCCATGCCGCGAGCCCCTTCGGCGACTGGCCGACGGGCCCGTCCCGCTGGGGCACGGACCGCGCGGCCTGGCTCCCGGCGTAGGCCGCGGACCCCGATCCGGGGAGGCGCGGCCGCACCCTCGGGCCCGCCCCGGGGGGCGTCAGCGGGTCAGGAGTTTGGACATGCAGCGGCTGGAGTCGTGGAAGCGGTAGTAACCGAACTTGTCGGCGGGGGCGTAGCCCGAGGAGAGGTACAGGGCTATCGCCTCCGGCTGCTGGTCACCCGTTTCCAGCGCCATCCGGACGCGGCCCGCCGCGCGGGCGTCCTCCTCCAGCTCCGCCAGTATGCGGCGGGCGAGGCCCATGCCGCGGGCCTCACGGACGACGAACATCCGCTTCAGCTCGGCGTCGCCGTCCGCGTAGCCCTCCTCGTTGCGGTCCTGCCGGCGCCAGCCGCCGCTGGCCACCGGCGAGCCCGCAGCGTCGTACGCCAGCAGGTAGAGACCGTTCGGCGGGGAGAACATCGCCGGGTCGAGAAACGTTTCGTCACCCTCGCCCTCGTACCGCTCCCGGTACTCAAGCTGGACCTGGTCGTTGAGCTTCACCGCGTCCGGGTGATCGAACGGTACGACGCGGAGCTGGATCCCGTGAGACATCCGAACATCGTACGGAACGCTCCGGCTAAGGTGCGTGGATGCTCACTGTGACCTCCGTGAATGTGAATGGGATACGCGCCGCCGCGAAGAAGGGCTTCGGGGCGTGGCTCGCCGGATCCGACGCCGACGTGGTCTGCCTGCAGGAGGTACGGGCCGAGGAGGGGCAGATCCCGGCGGAGGTCCGCAGCCCCGAGGGCTGGCACACCGTGTTCGCCCCGGCCGCCGCCAAGGGCCGGGCCGGCGTCGCGCTGTACACGCGCCGCGCGCCCGAGCAGGTGCGGGTCGGCTTCGGGAGCGACGAGTTCGACGCGGCCGGGCGCTACCTGGAGGTGGACCTGCCGGGCGTGACCGTCGCCAGCCTCTACCTGCCCTCCGGGGAGGCCGGGACCGAGAAGCAGGACGAGAAGTACCGGTTCATGGCGGAGTTCATGGTCTACCTCCAGGGGCTGGGGGAGCGGGCCGCCGCCGACGGGCGCGAGGTCGTCGTCTGCGGGGACTGGAACATCTGCCACCAGGAAGCCGACCTCAAGAACTGGAAGACCAACCGCAAGAACGCGGGCTTCCTGCCCGAGGAGCGGGAGTGGCTGGGGAAGGTGTACGCCGACGCCGGCTACGTCGACGTGGTCCGGGTGCTGCACCCCGACACCGAGGGGCCGTACTCCTGGTGGTCCTACCGCGGCCGGGCCTTCGACAACGACGCCGGCTGGCGGATCGACCTCCAGGTGGCGACGCCGGGACTGGCGGCGAAGGCCGTGAAGGCGTTCGTGGAACGGGCCGAGACGCATCCGGAGCGGTGGTCGGACCACGCGCCCGTCACCGTGGTCTACGAGCTGGGCGTCTGACCGGAGGCCCCATGTGGGGCGGGGCCCGCGTCGGTGTCCTCGGCCGGCGTCGTGCCCGTCTCCCCGGCCGACGCCGGCGCGGGGCCCGCGGCGGACCCGGACGCCAGCAGCCGGTCCATCGCCATCGTCAGCTCCGCCTCGACCACGCTCTTCGCCAGCGGGCGCAGCCGCTGGAGCGCGTCCGGCGCGATGTGCGCGGCGGTCAGCTCGGCGAACAGCAGGGCCATCGCGTCCGCGTGCTCACGGACGCGGCGGCCCGTCTCCAGTACGGCCGAGAGCGGCACCCCCTCGCGCACCAGGGCCGAGGAGACGTCCAGCAGGCGCCGGCTGACGTGCACGATCTCGTCCCCGTCGGTGGCGAGGTAGCCGAGGTCGAGCGAGGCCGCCAGGTTCTCGGGGGTGACCTCGCCCTCGAAGTAGTCGGCCAGCGCCTCCGGGGTGAGCCGCACCGGGGTCTCCTCCGACCCGCCGATGCCGAGCAGCTCGCCGAGTTGGCCGACGTCGCGTCCGTTCTCGAAGGCGGCGGTCAGTTCCGCGATACCGCCGAGGGTGTGGCCTCGGTCCAGCAGGGCGGCGATGGTGCGCAGCCGGGCGAGGTGGTGGTCGTCGTACCAGGCGATGCGGCCCTCGCGGCGCGGCGGCGGGAGCAGCTTGCGCTCGCGGTAGAAGCGCAGGGTGCGGACCGGGATGCCGGCCGCCTCGGCCAGTTCCTCCGTGCGGTACTCGCGCACTGTCTTCGCTTCCGTCTCGTGTGTCGCCACGGGCGCAGCCTATGGCGTACCGGCAGTAACTTTCCCGGCGCGACCCCTACCCATGAGTACGGCGCTGCTCTACCCTCCCGATTGTGCCAGTAATTGCTGGCAGTGTTTCGATGGTGTGTGCGTGGGCGCGGGCGTGGCTGGGACTGCGATGGAGCGGAAGGCGGCGGGCATGGGCGGCATGGGCGGGCGCGAGGGGCGCGAGCGGAGCGAGCACGTACGGGTGGCGGTGATCGGGTCCGGATTCGGCGGACTCGGGGCGGCCGTCCGGCTGCGGCGCGAGGGGATCACGGACTTCGTCGTCCTGGAGCGCGCGGACTCGGTGGGCGGGACCTGGCGCGACAACAGCTATCCGGGGTGCGCCTGCGACGTTCCGTCGCACCTGTACTCCTTCTCCTTCGCGCCGAATCCGGACTGGCCCCGGACCTTCTCCGGGCAGCCCGCGATCCGGGAGTACCTGGAGCACGTCGCGGACACCTTCGGGCTGCGCCGGCACATCCGGCTCGGCCACGAGGTCCGGATGATGCGCTGGGACGCCGACGAGCTGCGGTGGGAGATCGAGACCTCGGCCGGATCGCTGACCGCCGACGTGGTGGTCTCCGCGACCGGGCCGCTGTCCGACCCGAAGATGCCGGAGGTGCCGGGGCTCGCCGAGTTCCCCGGCAAGGTCTTCCACTCCGCGCGCTGGGACCACGACTACGACCTCGGCGGCAAGCGGGTCGCCATGATCGGCACCGGGGCCTCCGCGATCCAGATCGTGCCGGCCATCGCGCCCGAGGTGGAGCGCCTCACGCTGTTCCAGCGGACCGCGCCCTGGGTCCTGCCGCGTACCGACCGGGCGATCACCGCCGCGGAGCGCTGGCTGCACCGGCAGCTGCCCTTCACCCGCGCCGCGCGCCGGGGGCTGCTGTGGGGCCTGCGCGAACTCCAGGTCAGCGCGTTCACCAAGCGCCCGAACCAGCTCGGACTCGTCGAAGCGCTCGCGAAGGCCAACATGGCCCGGTCGATCAAGGACCCGGCGCTGCGGGCCGAGCTGACGCCGTCCTACCGGATCGGCTGCAAGCGGATCCTGCTGTCCAGCGAGTACTACCCGGCGCTGGCGCGGCCCAATGTGGACCTGGTCGCCTCCGGGCTCAAGGAGATCCGGGGCTCGGTGCTGGTCGCCGCCGACGGCACCGAGACCGAGGTCGACGCGATCATCTTCGGGACGGGCTTCCACGTCACGGACATGCCGATCGCCGACCGGGTGGTGGGCGCGGAGGGCCAGACCCTCGCCGACCAGTGGAAGGACGGCATGCAGTCGCTGCGCGGGGCGACGGCGGCGGGCTTCCCCAACTGGATGACGATCATCGGCCCGAACACCGGGCTCGGCAACAGCTCGATGATCCTGATGATCGAGTCCCAGCTCAACTACATGGCCGACTACCTGCGGCAACTGGGCGTCCTGGGCGGCCGCGCCGCGCTGGCCGCCCGGCCGTCGGCCGTCAACGCGTGGAACCGGCAGGTGCAGGCGCGGATGGAGCGGACGGTGTGGAACACCGGCGGCTGCACCAGCTGGTACCTGGACGCGCAGGGCCGCAACACCACCGTGTGGCCCGGAACGACGGCGGAGTTCCGCAAGGAGACCCGGACCGTGGACCTCGCGGAGTACGAGGTCGTCCGCATGCGGGACCGGGAGCAGGCCGCGGTCGCCGCGGCCCCGGCCGCCGCCGCCCCGGCCGCCGCGCCCGCCGAGGAGGGCGCCGCGTGAGCCGGCTGACGCACGTCACGGCGGGCCCGTACGCCCCGCCCGCCGCGCGGCGCGAGCTCGTCGCCGTCTCGGCCGACGGGGCCCGGCTGCACGTCGAGGTGCACGGGGCGGAGGGGGCGCCGGCCGTGGTGCTGGCGCACGGCTGGACCTGCTCGACCGCCTTCTGGGCCGCGCAGGTGCGGGAGCTCGCGCGGGACCACCGGGTCATCGCCTACGACCAGCGCGGGCACGGGCGCAGCCCCGCCTCCCGCGACTGCACCGCCACGGCCCTCGCCGACGACCTGGTGGCCGTGTTCGCGGCCGCCCTCGCCCCCGGCGAGCGGGCGGTCGTCGCCGGGCATTCCATGGGCGGGATGACGATCATGGCGGCCGCCGGGCGGCCGGAGTTCGCCGAGCACGCCGCCGCCGCGCTGCTGTGCAGCACCGGAAGCGGCCGGCTGGTCGACGAGGCGCGGGTCGTACCGCTGCGGGCCGGGCGGCTGCGGACGCGGGTGACCGGCGCGGTCCTCGGGTCGAGCGTCCCGCTGGGCCCGGTCACACCCGTCGCCAGGAAGATCCTCAAGTACGCCACCATGGGTCCCGGTGCGGCACCCGACAAGGTCGAGGCCTGCGCCCGCATCGTGCACGCCTGCCCGACCGGGGTGCGGCACGCCTGGTCCCGGGTGCTGGCCGAGCTGGACCTCGACGCGGATGTCGCCCGGCTCGCCGTGCCCACCGCCGTCATCGGCGGCGGGAGCGACCGGCTCACCCCGGTGGCGCACGCCCGGGGGCTCGCGGCCGCCCTGCCGCACTGCACCGGGCTGACCGAGCTCACGGGCGTCGGCCACATGACCCCCATCGAGGCTCCCGAGGCCGTGACCGCCGCCGTGCGCGCGCTCACCGACCGGTACCTGACCGCGCCCGGGCCCGGGCTCGACCCCATGCCCGCCGGGACCGGCACCGGCGCCGCCACCCGAGACACCACCCCCGACACCACCGAGAAGGAGAGGACCCCGTGAGCGCTCGCAGGAGTCTGGAAGGACAGGTCGCGGTCGTCACCGGCGCGGCCCGGGGGGTGGGGGAGCTGCTCGCCCGCAAGCTCTCCGCGCGCGGGGCCAGGGTCGCGCTCGTCGGACTGGAGCCGCAGGCCCTCAAGGAGGTGTCCGAGCGGCTGCACACCGAGAGCGCCCACTGGTACGCCGACGTGACCGACCACGAGGCCATGGCCCGGGTCGCCGAGGAGGTCAAGCAGCGGTTCGGCAAGGTCGACATCGTCGTGGCGAACGCCGGCGTGGCCTCCGGAGGCCCGTTCGCCGACTCCGACCCCGACGCCTGGCGCCGGGTGATCGAGGTCAACCTCATCGGCGGAGCCGTCACCGCGCGGGCCTTCCTCCCGGTGCTGATGGAGAGCCGGGGCTACTTCCTCCAGATCGCCTCGCTCGCCGCGATCACCCCGGCGCCGATGATGACGGCGTACTGCGCGTCGAAGTCCGGGGTCGAGGCCTTCGCCCACTGCCTGCGCGCCGAGGTCGGCTACAAGGGGGTCGAGGTCGGCGTCGGCTACCTCTCCTGGACCGACACCGACATGGTGCGCGGCGCCGACCAGGACGAGGTGATGCGGGAGCTGCGCCAGCGGCTGCCCTGGCCGTCGAACCGCACGTACCCGCTGGGGCCCGCGGTGGACCGGATCGTGGCGGGCATCGAGCGCCGCGCCCCGCACGTGTACGCGCAGTGGTGGCTGCGCGGCATGCAGGGCATGCGCGGGTACCTGCCGGGGCTCATCGCGACGGTCGGACAGCGCGAGATGAAGCGGTTCGCACCGCGGCTGGCGGCTGTCCCGAAGGGACTCGTGGGCGCCGGCGGGGCCGCGGACGAGCAGGAGCGGGCTCGCCGCGCCTGAAGGCCGGAATCAGTCGAAATGCGACGTGTGTCCCTCCGTGCCAGGCTGGTCGGGGCCAAGCCCCGACACCCTTTCAGGAGGGAACAGCATGGGTCTGAAGGACCAGTTCCAGGACAAGGCCAAGAGACTCGCCGAGCAGGCCGAGCCCCCGGCGCCGAACGCGGAGGACAAGGCGCCGCAGCGCTCCGCCCCGGTGCCGCAGGACGTGCGGGCCCGGGCACGCAAGGCCCGCGAGACGTTCGACGACCACTTCGAGAAGTAGCGCCCGGCGGTCGAGGGGCGCGGCCCGTACCTTTCGGGCCGCGCCCCTTCCGCGTGCCCTTACGGCCTGGGCGGCAGCTTCGGCCGTGCCAGGTCCGGTACGTCCGTGTAGCCGGGCGGCACCGCCGCCGGGTCCTGCTCCAGCAGCTCCAGGGCCAGGTGCACGGCGTCGTCCAGCTGGGCGTGCCGCCCCTCCGCCCAGTCGAGCGGCGTGCGCAGGACCGCGAGGTCCGGCTCCACCCCGTGGTTCTCCACCGACCAGCCGTACTCGGGGAACCAGGCGGCGTTCATCGGCACCGTGATCACCGTGCCGTCGCCGAGGGTGTGGCGGCCGGTCATGCCGACCACCCCGCCCCAGGTGCGCTGGCCGACCACCGGGCCCAGCCCGAGCAGCTTGAAGGCCGCCGTGATCATGTCGCCGTCCGAGGCGGTCGCCTCGTCGGCCAGGGCCACGATCGGCCCCCGGGGCGCGTTGGAGGCGTACGAGACGGGCTGGGCGTTGCGGGTCAGGTCCCAGCCGAGGATGGAGCGGGTCAGTTTCTCGACCACCAGCTCGCTGATGTGGCCGCCCGCGTTGCCGCGCACGTCCACGATCAGTGCGGGCCGGGACATCTCCATCCGCAGGTCGCGGTTGAATTGCGCCCAGCCCGAGCCGCCCATGTCGGGGATGTGCAGGTAGCCGCACCGGCCGCCGCTGACCTCCCGGACCACCGCCCGGCGTTTGGCCACCCAGTCCTGGTAGCGCAGCGGCCGTTCGTCGATGAGCGGGACGACCGCGACCCGACGGGCCCGGCCCTCGCCCTCGGCCGGCCGGAAGGTGAGCTCGACGGTGGTGCCCCCGGCCGCCGAGAGCAGCGGGTAGGGGCCGGTCACCGGGTCCACCGGCCGGCCGTCCACGTGGGTGAGGACGGCGCCCTCGCGGATGCCGGTGCCGGCCAGCGGGGAGCGGGCCTTGGAGTCGGAGGACTCGCCGGGCAGGATCCGGGCGACCGCCCAGGAGCCGTCCCGGGGCACGAGGTTGGCGCCCAGCAGGCCGATCGCCCGCTGGTAGTGCGGGGGTCCCTCGTTGCGGCGGGCGGGGGAGACGTAGGCGTGCGAGGTGCCCAGCTCGCCGAGGACCTCGCGCAGCAGGTCGGCGAACTCGTCGGGCGAGGCGACCCGTTCGATCAGCGGGCGGTACTGGCGCAGCACCCCGTCCCAGTCGACGCCGCACATGTTCGGCTCCCAGAAGTAGGAGCGGATGATCCGGCCGGCCTCCTCGTACGCCTGGCGCCACTCGGCCGCCGGGTCCACCTCGTGCAGGATGCGCCGCAGGTCGAGGTGGACGGTCGAGTCGCCGTCCCCGGACTCGGTGGCGGGCACGGCCCGCAGGTCGCCGTCGTCGTTGAGGACCAGCCGGGTGCCGTCCCCGCTGACCGCGAACCAGTCCAGGCCCGAGGCCAGTTCGGTCTTGCGGGCCTTGGTCATGTCGAAGTGCTCCAGCGTCGGCTTGCCGCTGGTGTCGGCCGGGTTGGCGAAGGTCTCGCCGAGCGCGCCGGAGATGGGCCAGCGCAGCCAGACCAGTCCGCCGCCGCTCACCGGGTACAGGGCCGAGTACTTGGACGCGGAGACCGGGAAGGGCGTGACCCGGCTCTCCAGCCCCTCCACCTCCACGGTCACCGCGCCGTCGCCCGACTCCGCGTCCCCCTCGACGGGGTCGAGGCCGCCGGCCGCCGGCCGTCCGTCGGCCGAGAACGCGAACGGCGAGGGGGTCGCCGAGGACAGCGGGACCAGGTAGGGGCGGCAGCCCAGGGGGAAGGACAGGTCGCCGGTGTGCACGTCGTAGACCGGGTCGAAGCCGCGCCACGACAGGAAGGCGAGGTAGCGGCCGTCGCGGGTGAAGACCGGGCTCTCGTCCTCGAAGCGCCCGTTGGTGACGTCCACGACCGTCCGTGCGCCGGGACCGGCGATCCGGGCCATCTTGATCTGCCGCAGCGACCGCCCGACACCCGGGTGCGACCAGGTCAGCCACACCCCGTCGGGGGAGAACGCCAGGTCGGTCACCGGTCCGTTGACCGACCGGATCAGCTCGGTGACCTCCCCGTTGGACTCCTCGGTGGCGTCGATCAGCAGCAGCCGCCCGTCGTGGGAGGCGATGGCGAGCCGTTCCCCGTCCGGGTCCGCGAGCAGTTCCAGTACGCGGCCCAGCTCGCCCGACGCCAGCCGGCGCGGCTCCCGTTCCCCGGAGGCGCGCGGCAGGTAGGCGATCTCGATCGCGTCCTCCCCCTCGGCGTCCGTGATGTAGGCGACCTGCCCGCCGCTGCCGAGCATCTCCGGCAGCCGTACCCGCACGCCCGGGGTGTCGGCGATGGTCCGCGCCGGCCCGTCGCGGTGGGTCAGCCAGTAGAGGCTGCCGCGCACCACGACCGCGCTGGCCCGGCCCGTCGCGTCCACGGAGAGCGAGTCCACGTGGTGCGCGGCCGGTACCTGGTACGTACGGCGGCCCGCGCGCGGGCCGCCGAGGCGGACCAGGAGCTTGCGCGGGACGGCGCCGGGCTCCAGCGAGTCGACGAGCCACAGGTCCCCGGCGCACTGGTAGACGACCCGGGAGCCGTCGCTGGAGGCGTGCCGGGCGTAGAACTCCTCGTGGTCGGTGTGGCGGCGCACGTCGGTGCCGTCGGGCAGGCAGGAGTACAGGTTGCCGATGCCCTCGTGGTCGGAGAGGAAGGCGATCCGCCCGCCGACGAACATCGGCGCGTCCAGGTGCCCCTCGATGTCCTCCAGCAGCCGCTGCCCGTGCAGCCACAGCCGGCCGGTGGCGCCGCCCCGGTAGCGCTTCCAGGCGGCGGGCTCGTGCGGGGGCTTGCCGGTGAGCAGCAGGGTGCGCCGCTCGCCCTCCTCGCCGGCGTGCATCTGGATGTCGGAGACGGGGCCCCACGGGAGCCGGCCGCCGGGGCTGCCGTCGGTGGGCAGGCAGTAGGCCCAGGCGAAGTAGGAGAACGGCTGGCCGTGCGAGGAGACGGCCAGGATGTCGCTGCGCCCGTCCTCGTCGGGCGGCGTCCAGCCGCAGACCCGGGTGTCGGTGGCGCCCCAGTGGCTCAGCCGGCGGGCCGGCCCCCCGTCGACGGGGGCCAGGTGGATCTCCGGATCGAGGCTGCGCCAGGTCGTGAAGGCGATGTGCCGGCCGTCGGGGGAGAAACGGGGGTGGCTGACCCGGGTCCGGTCGACGGTGATCCGCCACGCCCGGCCGGGCGTCTGCCCGTCGGGGACCAGCGGGGCGACCCAGAGGTCGTCCTCGGTGGCGAAGCACAGCAGGTCGTCGTGCAGGTGCGGGAAGCGGAGGTACGCGACGTCGTGACTCACCCCCCAATGCTTTCCGCGCGGAGGGGGCCCGGCAACTCGTACAGGTGATCCATGCCACCCCCAAAGCGAAACGGTACGGTTTCGTTTCGCTATGGAGGGGGGTATGGTCTGAGGAGTACGAAACAGTTTCGTTCGGACGGAGGCGCGGAGATGACCGAGGCGATGGCGGCCCGGCGCAGCCGGATCACCCCCGAACGGGAAGCCGAACTGCACGAGGCGGTCCTCGACCTGCTGCGTGACGTCGGCTACGAGGCGCTGACCATGGACGCGGTCGCCGCCCGCACGAAGTCCAGCAAGGCCACCCTCTACCGCCAGTGGGGGAGCAAGCCGGAGCTGGTCGCCAAGGCCCTGCGATGCACGCAGCCCGTCTCGCTGCGGTCGATCGACACGGGCAGCCTGCGCGGGGACTTCGCGCGCATGGTCGAGCACTCGGACGACGCGCAGATGGCCAAGGACACCGCGCTGATGCGGGGTCTGGCCCATGCGGTCCACGAGAGCCCGGAGCTCCACAAGGCGCTGCGGGACCTGCTCGTCGACCCGGAGATCACCGGCCTGCAGGTGATGCTGCAGCGCGCGGTGGACCGGGGTGAGATCGTCCCCGGCTGCCCGGCCCTGGATTTCGTACCGCACATGCTCATCGGGGCGTTCATCGCGCTCCCGCTGATCGAGGACCGCCCGGTGGACCGGGCCTTCCTCGGTGACTTCATCGACGCCGTGGTCTTCCCCGCCCTCGGCGTCTGATCCGCCCCACCCGTCCCCACCGCTCCCCGCTGCTCCTGACACGCCGCTCTCGTCGTCGGGCCGGCTCCCTGTGCCCTGATCCATCCCACGACCCGAACGGGAGAACCACGACGTGGCCACCTTCCTCTACCGACTCGGCAGGGGCGCCTTCCGGCGTCGCCGGCTCGTCGCCCTCGTCTGGGTGGCGCTGCTGTTCGTCGCGGGCTTCGGCGCCGCGTCGGCGTCCGCGCCCACCTCAGGCTCGTTCTCGATACCCGGCACGGAGGCCCAGAAGGCCTTCGACCTGCTGGACCAGCGCTTCCCGGGCATGGCCGCCGACGGCGCCACCGCCCGCATCGTCATCAAGGCCCCGGAGGGGGCCAAGGTCACCGACCCCGGCCCCAAGGCCGAGGTCGAGAAGATCGTCTCGGAGCTGAAGTCCGGGCCCGGCGCGGAGCAGATCTCCTCGGTCGCCGACCCGTACCAGAGCCAGGCCGTGAGCCAGGACGGCTCCACCGCCTACATCAGCGCCAAGTACGACGTCAGCGGCATGGAGCTGAAGGACGCCACCCGCGAGGCGCTCACCGACTCCGGCAAGGCGGCCGAGTCCGCCGGCCTGACCGTCGAGATCGGCGGCGACGCGCTGATGGCGGCCCCCGAGACCGGCTCCGGTGAGATCATCGGCATCCTGGTCGCCGCGATCGTCCTCGTCATCACCTTCGGCTCGCTGATCGCGGCCGGACTGCCGCTGCTCACCGCGCTGATCGGCGTCGGCATCGGCGTCTCCTCCATCACCGCGCTCGCCAACGTGCTGGACCTCGGCTCCACCACGTCCACGCTCGCGATGATGATCGGCCTCGCGGTCGGCATCGACTACGCGCTGTTCATCGTCTCGCGCTACCGCGCGGAGCTCGCCGAGGGCCAGGAACGCGACGAGGCCGCCGGCCGGGCCGCCGGCACCGCCGGCTCCGCCGTCGTCTTCGCCGGTCTGACCGTGGTCATCGCCCTGGTGGGCCTGGCCGTCGTCAACATCCCGATGCTCACCAAGATGGGCGTCGCGGCCGCCGGCACCGTCGTCATCGCGGTGCTCGTCGCCTTGACCCTGGTCCCCGCCATCCTCGGCTTCGCGGGCAAGAAGGTCCTGCCGGCCGGCGAGAAGAGCAAGCTGTTCGGCAAGGGCCGCGCGGCCGGGGCCGGCGCCGGCGCCGAGAAGAAGCCCAACGGCGGCACCCGCTGGGCCCGCTTCGTGCTCCGTCGCCCGGTGATGGTGCTGCTGGCCGGTGTGATCGGCCTCGGGGTCATCGCGATCCCGGCGAGCAAGCTGGAGATGGGCCTGCCGGACGACGGCGCCCAGCCGGTCTCCACCACCCAGCGCCAGGCGTACGACCTGCTGTCGGACGGCTTCGGCCCCGGCTTCAACGGCCCGCTGATGGTGGTCGTGGACGGCGACCAGCAGCTCGCCGACCGGACCGCCGAGCGGATCAAGGGCCTGGACGGCGTCGCCGCCGTCATGCCGCCGACCCCGAACAAGGAGGGGGACGCCGCCGTCATCACGGTCGTCCCCGACGACCGCCCCTCCTCCACGCGGACCGAGCAGCTGGTCCACGACATCCGCGACGGCAGCGGCGACGACGTCCTCGTCACCGGCGCCACCGCGATGAACATCGACTTCTCGCAGAAGATGAACGACGCGCTGCTGCCCTACCTGGCGCTCGTGGTCGGCCTCGCCTTCCTGCTGCTGATGCTGGTGTTCCGCTCGATCCTGGTCCCGCTCACCGCCGCGCTCGGGTTCCTGTTGTCGATGGGTGCCACCTTCGGTGCGACCGTGCTGATCTTCCAGCAGGGCAAGTTCGGCCTGATCGAGGATCCGCAGCCGCTGGTGAGCTTCCTGC
>NZ_JBHXRU010000057.1:0-42913 GCF_042716255.1 Streptomyces sp. NPDC058662
GGGGTCTGGGGCGGCGGGTGGCGTGCCCGCCCCGGGCCCCGGCCCCCGGGAAGACGGTGCGGGCACTCCCGCGCGGGCTACGCGCTCAGGCGGAACTGCTCGCCCAGCTCGCGGAAGACCGCGCCGTTGAAGTCGAAGGCGCGCTTGCACTCGTCGATGATGCGCTGCTTCTCCAGGTCGTCCGCCGCGATGGCGTCCAGCAGCTCGCGGTAGGTCCGCTTGAAGGCCGCCGGGTTGGAGATCTCCGCGAAGACGTAGAAGCGGACGCCGTCGCCCTTGCGCTCGAAGCCCCAGGTGCGTTCGGCCTTGTCCCGGATGATCTGGCCGCCGGAGAGGTCGCCCAGGTAGCGGGTGTAGTGGTGGGCGACGTACCCGCCCGGCCACTCGGCGGCGCACTGGGCCACCCGGGCCGCGTACGCCTCGGTGGCGGGCAGCGCGAGAACCGACTCGCGCCAGTCCGGGCCCAGCAGGTGGGCGAGGTCGCGCTCGATCTCGGCGACGCGCATCAGCTCGGGCTGGATGAACGGTCCGGCCACCGGGTCGTTCCTGAGGGACTCGGCCGCGTCCTCCAGGGCCCGGTACACGAACCACAGCTGCTCGGTGTAGCGGGTGTAGGCGTCCACGCCGAGTCGTCCGCCCAGCAGGTCGCTCATGAAGGTCGACGTCTCGGCCTCCGTGTGCTGCTCGTGCGACGCGACGCGGATGAGCGTAGAGAAGGCGTCCAAGACGGACCTCCAGGAAGGGGGAATCGGGCGCGGCGGCAGTACCGCCATGCCCGATCTTCCTACTTAGGCATGCCTAAGTCAATGTGTTCCCGACGTCCTGTCGGTAAAAAATCCGCGCCGTGCGCGACCGGACGGCCACGCGGCGTACGGCCGCCCGGCCCCCCGGCCCGGGCACGGCGTCACGGCAGGGTGAGGATGTCCGCTCCCGCGTCGGTCACGACCAGGGTGTGCTCGAACTGGGCCGTGCGCTTGCGGTCCTTGGTCACGACGGTCCAGCCGTCCTCCCACATGTCGTACTCGTGGGTGCCCAGGGTCAGCATCGGCTCGATGGTGAAGGTCATCCCGGGCTCGATGACGGTGGTGGCGTGCGGGCTGTCGTAGTGCGGGACGATCAGGCCGGAGTGGAAGGACGAGTTGATGCCGTGGCCGGTGAAGTCCCGGACGACGCCGTAGCCGAAGCGCTTGGCGTACGACTCGATGACGCGGCCGATGATGTTGATCTGCCGGCCCGGCTTGACGGCCTTGATGGCCCGGTTGAGCGCCTCGCGCGTCCGCTCCACCAGCAGCCGCGACTCCTCGTCCACCTCCCCGCACAGGTAGGTGGCGTTGTTGTCCCCGTGCACCCCGCCGATGTACGCGGTCACGTCGAGGTTCACGATGTCGCCGTCCCGCAGGACGGTGGAGTCGGGGATGCCGTGGCAGATGACCTCGTTGACGGAGGAGCACAGGGACTTGGGGTAGCCGCGGTATCCGAGCGTCGACGGGTAGGCGCCGTGGTCGCACATGTACTCGTGGGCGACCCGGTCCAGCTCGTCGGTGGTCACCCCCGGCGCGATCAGCTTGGCGGCCTCTTCCATCGCCTGGGCGGCGATCCGGCCGGCGGTGCGCATGGCCTCGATGGTCTCGGCCGTCTGCACCTCCGGTCCGGTGTACGGAGTGGGCGCGGGTTTGCCCACGTACTCGGGCCGGCGGATGTTTCCGGGAACGGAACGGGCGGGAGAAAGCTCGCCTGGTACGAGCAGCGACTGGCCAGACATGCAAGCGAGTGTATCCAGCGGGTATGGGGCAGCATGGCGACAGAAGCGGTATCGAGAGGAGCCCGACAGGATGGCCCTGTTCAAGAAGCGTCAGGTGGGCAAACCGGGCGAGTGGTACTACTGCCTGGTCCACAACAAGGTCGAGGAAGGCCCGGAGTGCCCGGCCAAGGACCGGTTCGGCCCCTACGGGAGCCCCGAGGAGGCGAGCCGCGCCATGGAGACGGCCCAGGAACGCAACCTCGAATGGCAGAACGACCCCCAGTGGAGCGACAAGACGCGCGAGGGGGACGAGGGCACGACGCCCTGAGGCATTGCGGCCCTGCCGGACAGGCCCTGAGGCCCTGCGCGACAGGTCCTGACACCCTGCGCGACAGGTCCTGAGGCCCCGAGGTCCTGGCGTTCCGACGTCCTGACGCGCGGGATCGGCCCCCCCGGCGGCTCACCCCACGCGACCCGCCCCCGCGGCCTACCAGCGGCTGGGTGGCGGCGCGGTCAGCTGGTCGGCCAGCCGCGCCAGCCGGTCGCGGAAGCGGCCCGGCCCGCGGCGCACCGGCAGGCTGTTCTCCCCGGCCGCCGCGCTGACCAGGTGCTGCACCGTGTCGAGGTCCAGCTCGGCGGTGCCCCGCGCCACCGACAGGGCCTCGTGCGCGAGGGCGCCCAGATCCCCGTCCCCGCCGTCCAGGGACAGTACGGTCGCCCCCGCGCGCCGGGCGTCGTGCACCCGCTCCAGCAACCGGGCGCCCGGCTCCTGCGGCGCCACCACCAGCACCGTGTGCCCGCGCCGGGCCGCCTCCAGGCGGCTCAACCCGACCGACAGGTGCGGCGGCTCCCCGGCCCGTACGCGGTGCCGTACGAGGGTGGGCGCCAGCTCCGGCAGCCCCGACCAGGCGGCCTCGTCCACCAGGTGCGCCGCCAGGTGCCAGGGCTCGTACCGCTCGGTCCCCACCAGCAGCAGGTTCCCGCCGGCCGGTACGACGGCCCGGCGCAGCGAGCCGGCGAAACGGCGTGCCGCGCCCGGCCACTGCGTACCGGCGAGCACCTCGCGCAACAGGGCGACCCTCACGGCATCCATGCGGGCATCCTGCCCCATGGGCGGGACGTACGGGACCGGTTCGCCGCGAGCCCCCCGCCCGCCCGCACACCAGCGGCCGCCGCGCGAGCCGTCCCCTTCCCCGCCTCTCCGCCGGACCCCCGGCGCAGAAGGTGCCCGCCGACCGTTCGACTCCGCGCGCCCCGCCTATACCCTCGCCCCCATGACTTCCTCAGACAGCACGCAGAAGCCGCCGGCCAAGGACCCGTGGGACCTCCCGGACGTCTCCGGCCTCGTCGTCGGCGTCCTCGGCGGCACCGGCGACCAGGGCCGCGGCCTCGCCTACCGGCTCGCCCGCGCCGGACAGAAGGTGATCATCGGCTCCCGCGCCGCCGACCGCGCGCGCACCGCCGCCGAGGAACTGGGCCTGGGCGTCGAGGGCGAGGACAACGCCGCATGCGCGCGCCGCAGCGACATCGTCATCATCGCCGTGCCGTGGGAGGGTCACGCCAAGACCCTCGAAGCCCTGCGCGAGGACCTCGCCGGCAAGCTCGTCGTGGACTGCGTCAACCCGCTCGGCTTCGACAAGCAGGGCGCGTACGCCCTCCAGGTCGAGGAGGGCAGCGCGGCGCAGCAGGCCGCGGCCCTGCTCCCGGACTCCCGGGTCACCGCGGCCTTCCACCACCTCTCGGCGGTCCTCCTCCAGGACGCGTCGATCGACGAGATCGACACCGACGTCATGGTCCTCGGCGAATCCCGCGCGGACACCGATGTGGTCCAGGCCCTCGCCGCCCGCATCCCGGGCATGCGCGGCGTCTTCGCCGGCCGCCTGCGCAACGCCCGCCAGGTCGAGTCCCTCGTCGCCAACCTCATCTCCACCAACCGCCGCTACAAGGCCCACGCGGGCCTGCGCCTCACGGATCTCTGACCGCCGCCCGGGCGGGGGGCAAGCCCCGCCCGGCCGGCACGTACGGTCCCCGGCGGCCCCGCGTCCGTCAGCCGCGACGGCCGGAGCGCCCCCCGCCGACGGCGAGCTGCGCCACGACCCCGTGGTAGAAGCGCTCCACAGCGTCGTCGACACTGCGGATGAATCCGGACTCCGTGCTGCCGCGGCTGCTGCCCATCCCCTTGATCAGCGACAGCCGGAACCCGGTGAGGGGGGAACCGTCCGCGGGCAGCAGGTCGCCCGGCTCCGGACGCAGCCGCTCCAGGGTGCCGCGCGGTCCGTGCCCCGTCTCCACGAGGCTCTGCACGTGCAGATCCGCGGGAGCCTCGGTCAGCAGCCGGACGAGGCGCTTCGCCGTCGTCAGCGGATACGCCCCCTCGGGGGCGGCCACGTCGACGGAGGTGCGCACCTTGCCCGTCCGCAGATCGGCGCTGACCGCGATCACACTGCTCGTGCCGTCGACGCGGAGCTCCGCCGTGAGCGTGCCCTCCGCGCACAGCCGTTCCGCCGCGGCGACCCGCCGGGACCGCGGGTCAGTGCCGCGGCGGGCGCGCTGCACGGGCAGGGCCTTCTGGCCGAGGTCTCCGCCGAGCCGCAGGCAGACCTGGCGGATCAGCCGCTCCCAGCTCTCCACGACGTCCACGGCGCGGGCGTCACCGAGGCTGAGCGTCTCGTCCTCGACCCCCTTGCGCACGGGCACCCACGCCGGGCCCATGTTCTGGAAGCCGTGGCAGCCCGAGTTCTCGTGCTGGAGGTACTCCAGCAGCTCCTGGAGGAGCCAGGCATGGGCCGCGTTGCCCACCCCCTCGTGACGGATCAGCATCTGCGCCTGGTGCGCGACCTCGGCCCACGACAGGTGCCAGAGGCTGACCTTGTGCTTGCGGCGCCCGTCGATCTTGACGTCGACCATGGAGGCCCCTTCGAGCGCCACGTCGTTGGAGAGCGTGATCACCGCCTCGTAGCCGCGGCGCGCGGCGATGTCCATGTACTGCTGCACCTGCTCGGCCCTGAGGGGGTGCCCGTTCGTCTTCGTCTCCACGAGGGCCGTCCACAGCTTGCCCGC
Organism: Streptomyces sp. NPDC058662; assembly: GCF_042716255.1. Classification (NCBI taxonomy): domain Bacteria; kingdom Bacillati; phylum Actinomycetota; class Actinomycetes; order Kitasatosporales; family Streptomycetaceae; genus Streptomyces; species Streptomyces sp. NPDC058662. The sequence goes on from NZ_JBHXRU010000057.1 coordinate 4,802, forward strand.
GCGCTCCACCCGGATGACACCGTCCGGACGCTTGGGGGAGTCGCCGTGGGGCAGCGACACCTCGGTGAAGGTCTGCATCCGGCCCGCGGGGGCTCCGAAGGCGGCGGTGAGCCGCCGACCCAGCTCGGGGACCTGTTCCATCACCGACAGCAGCACCGAGGTGGCCCGTACCTCGCGTTCCGCGTCGCTCTTGAGGGACGGGGCGGGGAAGAGCCGGGCCGGACGCCAGGACTCGTTCTCCGCGAGGGACTTCGGGGCCACCTTGGGCAGAGTGACCTTCTTCCTGGTCGTGCGCGGGCCGCGGCCGCGCGTCTGCGCGGGCACGGCGGCAGCGGCAGCGGTGGCTGTGACCGTGGTGGCGGCGGCACCCGTGGCCGCGGTCGCGGCGGCGGTGACGGTGACCGTGTCGACGGTGGCCGTCGCCGTCGCCGTCGCGGTGGCGGAGGCCGTGTCGACGGAGGCGTCGACGGAGGCGTCGGCGGTGACCGACGGAACGAGCCCGGCGGGGGACCCGGACTCCGACCCGGCGGGCAGGTCCGGCGCCCCGGGCGCCCCGACGGGCCCGCCCGCCTCCTCCGACCCCCGGACGGGCTCCGCGAGGGCGTCGGGCTCGTCCACCTCCTCCAGGACCGTGATGCCGAAGTCGGTGGCCAGGCCGGCCAAGCCCGTCTCGTACCCCTGGCCCACCGCCCGGAACTTCCATTCCTCGCCCCGCCGGTACAGCTCGCCGAAGATGAACGCCGTCTCCGCGCCCGCGTCGTCGATGGAGAAGCCCACCAGGGGCTCACCGGACCGGTCCGCGACGGTCATCCGCAGGTCGTCGAGGTCGCCGAACCGGGCGCCGCCGTACTGGCTGGCCGCCACCACGATCCGTTCGACGTCCGGTGGTACGGCCGTCAGGTCCACGCCGATGCGGTCCTCGTCACCGCTGTCGGTCGGGGTCTTGCCGAGGAGCTGCACGCTGCCGTCCGCGGCCGCGGGGTTGTTGTAGAAGTAGAAGTCGTTCTCGTCGCGGATCCTGCCGCTCGCGTCGAGGAGCAGCACGGACACGTCCGCGTCACCGGCGCCGGAGGCGCTGGTCCAGCCCAGGCTCACGACGACGGAGCCGGCGTCGTCGCTGAGGGCGGTCAGACTGACGTTCGCGCCCTTCGGGATCTCCTGCATGTGTTCCCCCCAGTCACCCGGCGTCGTCCGTCGCGGTCGAGCAGGCCGGGGCGTCGTCCTGCCGCGCGCACGGTGACGCGCGTGGTGCGCGAACCGTATCGCCGCACGGCACGGACGATCAGGCGAAGGGGAAAACGGACCGGCCGGCGGGAGCGCGGCGTCCTTACGGCAGCACTGCGGGGCATGGGGGACACTGGAGGGGCTCGGCCCCGTTCAGTTTTTTCGAGGAGCTCTCCCCATGCCCCGCCTTGCCGTCTTCGCCGTTGTCGTGTGCGTCCTCGCCGTGGCCGCGGCCGTCGTCGCCTTCGTCGAGGGCAGCTTCCTCGGGATCGTGTGGGTGCTGCTGGCCGGCCTCACGTCCAACATGGCCTGGTACTTCATCCGCAAGGCGAAGGCCGAGAAGGCCGCCGCCGGGTCGGCCGCGTCCTAGACCCTGCCGCGACGCGGGCGGGGCGGGCGGTCAGTCCGTCGCGCAGAGGCCCTCGGTGTCCTGCCAGAAGCGGTAGAGGTCGCGGCCGCAGTACGACTCCAGGTCCCCCACCCCCAGGGCCGACAGGACGGCGTACACCACGTCGAAGAAGAAGCCGTTGACCGCCGGGATCCACAGCAGCGCGAACACGGCGAGCAGGCCGAACGGCGCCAGCGGCGCCACCTCGCGCCGCACCCGGTGCGACAGCCAGGGCTCGATCACCCCGTAGCCGTCCAGCCCCGGCACCGGCAGGAAGTTCAGGATCGCCGCGGAGACCTGGAGCAGGGCCAGGAAGGCGAGCGCGTAGCGGAAGGGCCGCGGGACGCCGTCGAGGGCGTCCAGCCAGAACGGGGCGGTGCACACGACCGCGAACGCCACGTTCGTCAGCGGGCCCGCCGCCGAGATCAGGCTGTGCCTCCAGCGGCCCCGGATCCGGTCGCGCTCGATGTACACCGCGCCGCCGGGCAGGCCGATCCCGCCCAGGATCACGAAGAGCACCGGCAGCACGATGCTCAGCAGGGCGTGCGTGTACGCCAGGGGGTTCAGCGTCAGGTAGCCCTTGGCGCCGACCGACAGGTCGCCGCTGTGCAGGGCGGTGCGGGCGTGCGCGTACTCGTGCAGGCACAGGGACACGATCCACGCCGACGTCACGAAGAGGAACACGGCGAGCCCCGTGCTCGTCGCGTACCCCGTCCACACCGCCCAGCCCGTGACGGCCATGACCGCGACGATCCCCACGAAAACCGAACTGATCCGCCGCTCGCCGCGACCGCCCTCATGACCCATGCGGCGAACCTATCCCGCGGCGGGCGGAAATGGGTTCGGGTCCGGGGACCCGGCCAGCGACAATGGGCCGGTGCGTTACACGATCCTCGGCACCACCCAGGCCATCCGCGACGACGGAACCCCTGTCGCCGTCGGCGGAGCACGCCTGCGGGCGCTGCTGGCAGCGCTCGCGCTGCGACCGGGACGGGCGGTCTCCGCGGAACTGCTGGCCGCCGACGTGTGGGACGACGAAGCCCCCGCCGACGCCCCGGCCGCCCTCCAGGCGCTGGTCGCACGGCTGCGGCGGGCGCTGGGACGCGAGGCCGTGCGCTCGGCCGCGGGCGGCGGGTACCTGCTGGTCGCCGAGCGCGAGGACGTGGACCTGTACCGCTTCGAGCGGCTGGCCCGCGCCGGCGGGGAGGCGCTGGCCGACGGGGACCCGGCCAAGGCCCACGCCCTGTACGACGACGCCCTCGCCCTGTGGCACGGGCCCGCCCTGGCGGACCTCCCCGACCCCGCGGCGGAGGCCGCGCGCTGGGAGGCGGTACGGATGGACGCGCGCCGGGGCCGGCTCGCCGCCGCCCTCGCCCTGGGCGAGGCGGAACGGTCGCTGCCGGAGCTGGCCGCCCTGTGCGCGCGGCTGCCGCTGGACGAGCCCCTGCAAGCCCTGCGCGTCCGGGCGCTGCGCGACGCGGGCCGCCCGGCGGAGGCGCTGGCCGTGTACGAGACCGTCCGCCGCGACATCGCCTCCCGGCTCGGCGCGGACCCCGGTCCCGCCCTGCGCGCCCTGCACGCCGAGCTGCTCTCCCCGTCCGCCGCCAGAGCGCCCGCCGCGCCCGCCGGGGAGGCCGGGCCGCACAGGCCGCCGGACGCCGCCGGACCCGTACCGCCCGGCCAGGGCGAGACGGGCGCGCGGGGCAACCTGCGGGCCCGGCTGACCACCTTCGTCGGGCGCGAGGACGACATTCGCGCCATCGGCGAGGACCTCGCCCGCGCCCGGCTGGTCACCCTGCTCGGGCCCGGCGGAGCCGGCAAGACGCGGCTGTCGCAGGAGGCCGCCGAGGCCTGCGCCGCCGCCTGGCCCGACGGCGTGTGGCTCGTCGAGCTCGCCCCCGTCGACGACCCCGAGGACGTCGCCGAGGCGGCGCTCGCCGCCCTCGGCGCGCGCGAGACCAAGCTGCGCGGCGCCTCCGCCGAGGAGATGCGCGCCCTGACCGACCGGACCGGGGACACCTCCCTGGACCGCCTGGCCGAGCACTGCGCCCGGCGCAGGCTCCTGCTGCTGCTCGACAACTGCGAGCACGTGGTCGGCGCGGCGGCCGAGCTCGCGGAGCGGCTGCTGACGCGGTGCCCGGGAGTGCGGATCCTGGCGACGAGCCGGGAGCCGCTGGGCGTGCCCGGGGAGTCGCTGCGCCCGGTGGAGCCGCTCCCGGACCCGGTGGCGCTGCGGCTGCTCGGGGATCGCGGCGCGGCGGCGCGGCCGGGGTTCAGTACGGCCCAGGACCCGGCGGCGGCCGCCGAGATCTGCCGGCGTCTGGACGGCCTGCCGCTGGCGATCGAACTGGCGGCGGCCCGGCTGCGGTTGCTGACGCCGCGCCAGATCGCGGACCGGCTGGACGACCGGTTCCGACTGCTGACGAACGGGGCCCGCACGGTGCTGCCCCGCCAGCAGACGCTGCGCGCCGTCGTGGACTGGTCCTGGGACCTGCTCGACGCGAACGAGCGCACGGTACTGCGCCGGCTCTCCGTCTTCGCCGGCGGCTGCGACCTCGCCGCCGCCGAGGCGGTGTGCGCGGATGCCCCCTCCACCCGGCCCCGGCCTGCGGACGCCGTACCCGCGGACATCCCGCCCGCCGACGCCGACGCCGACGCCGACGACGCCGACGACGCCCACGCAGGCCGCGGCGGCGAGCCGCCGGACCCCCGGGGCGAGCCCTCCGGCCTCGGTGTCCCCGACGTCGCCGCCGTCCTCGGCTCACTCGTCGACAAATCGCTGGTCCTCGCCGAACCGTCCCCCGACGGCAGCGGTATGCGCTACCGCATGCTGGAGACGGTCGGCGAGTACGCCGCCGAGCGCCTCGCCGAGGCGGGCGGCGACCGCGAGGCCACCGAGCGCCGCCACCTCGTGCACTACCGCGAGCTCGCCCGCACCACCGAACCACTGATGCGCGGACACCACCAGCGCGCCGCCGCCGTCCGGACCGCCACCGAGTACGAGAACCTCCGCACCGCCCTGCGCCGGGCCGTCGCGTTCCGCGAGGCCGGCGAGGTCATGTGCCTCGTCCACGCCCTGGCCTGGTACTGGCACATGCACGACCTGCGCACCGAGTCCCGGCACTGGTCCGAGGCGGCCGCCGCCCTCGGCCCCGACCCCTTCGCGCCGCCCGTCGCCCCCGCCCGGCCGGTCCACGAGCGGATCGTCGACACCCCGCCCCCCTACAGCGGTGAGCTGCTGACGGACGGCTGGCGCGGCATCCAGATGCTCAAACTGACCTCGCGCGACCAGAACAGCGCCGACTGGAGCACCCCCGAGGTCCGCGCCCGGATCGACCGGGTGATCTCCGCCTACCGCCCCGGCCTCCCGCAGACCTGCCGGACCCCGGGCAACCTGTGGATCTACGCGGTGATGATCGCCGGCGACGCCGCGCTGCTCCAGCGCGTCGTCGACGAGACCGTCGCCACCGCCCGCGCGCTGGGCTACCGCTGGGAGCTGGCCTCCGCCCTCCAGTTGCGCGCCAACGTCCTCGCCAACCGCGCCGACTGGGCCGGCGACGCCTCCCGCGACGCCGAGGAGAGCCTGGTGCTGTTCCGCGAGCTCGGTGACGACTGGGGCTGCGCCGAGGCCCTCTCCGCCCGCGCCGAGGCCCGGGAGAAGCGCGGCGAGTACGCCTGTGCCGCCGAGGACTTCCTGGAGGCGATCGAGCATGCCGAACGCCTCGGCGCACCGGCGCAGGTGACGGTGCTCCGGGTGCGGATGGCCGGCACCCTCGTCGAGCACGGCGAGATCGAGGAGGCCGAGAGGATCCTCACCGGCATCCTCGGCGAGGTACGGCAGTACGGCAACGAGGCCGTGCCCGCCGCCCGCATGTTCCTGGCGGGCATCCTCGGCCGCACCGGGCGGTTCCCCGAGGCCCGGGCCCAGATCAAGGCCCTGCGCGAGGAGTTCGCCTTCGGCGCGTACGCCGTCTTCGACGTGTTCCTGCTCGCGATGCTGTCCTGGCTCGACAACCAGCAGGGCCGGTACGGGGAGGCCCTGGCGCAGGTCCGCGCCGGTGTCGGCCGGGCCCAGGACCCGATGGCCGTGATCGTCGCACCGCAGCTGTCCGCGGTGTTCCTGCTGACGGCGGCCGTGGCCCTGGCCTCACCGGGAGGCCAGTGCCGCCCGTACGACGCCGCGCGGCTGCTCGGCGCCTACCGGGCCCACCTGCCGCCGGGGCACTTCCAGGTCAGCACGGAGCGCACGGACGCCGCCCTCGCCGAGGGGCTGGCGCGGGCGGCGCTGGGCGACGCGCGGTACGAGGCGGCGTACGCCGAGGGCGGCGGCCTCACCCTGGAGGAGGCCACCGCCCTGCTCTGATCCGGCACCCGCCGGGGGCCCGTCCGGGACGCGATCCGGACGACCCGCCCGACACCCGGCGCGGATCAGGTCTTCTGACGGAACTTGCGGACCGCGAGCGGCATGGTGACCGCCGTGATGACGAGCGACCAGACCAGCGTCATCCACACCGAGTCGCCGATCGGCGTGCCGTTGATCAGGGCGCGGGCGGCGTCGGCCAGGTTGGACAGCGGGTTGTAGTCGGTGAAGGACTGCAGCCAGCCCGGCATCGTGGACGGCGGGGCGAAGATCGAGCTGCCGAACTGCAGCGGCATCAGGACGAGCATCGCCATGCCCTGGACCGCCTGCGCGGTCTTCATGGTCAGACCGAGCAGGATGAAGATCCACATCAGCGAGGCGCCGAAGACGGCGGACAGGCCGATGGCGAGGAACAGGTCCAGCACCGACGTCTTGATCGACAGGCCGAGGATGAAGCCCACCGTGAGCAGGATCGCGATGGCGACCAGCATCCGGCCGATCTCCACGACGATCTTGGCGAGGAGTACGGACGACCGGGCGATCGGCATGGACCGGAAGCGGTCCATGACGCCCTTCTTGAAGTCGTCGTTGACCCCGGTGCCGACCGCCATCGCGATGTTCATGCCCATCATGGCCATCAGGCCGGGCACCACGTAGTTGACGTAGTCGCTCTGGTTCCCCTTGCCGGAGATCGCGCCGCCGAAGACGAACACGAACAGCAGCGTGAAGATGATCGGCATGAACAGGACGTCGAACATCGACTCCGGATCCTGCTTGATCTGCAGGGCGTTGCGGCGCACCAGGGCGCCGATGTGCCGCAGGTTGGCCCGCAGGCCGATCCGGCCCTCGCCGGACTGACGGGCCGGGCCCGAGGCGGGGCCGGGGGCGGTCGGAGCGGGCTTCGTCGTGGTTACGGTGCTCATGCCGCGACCTCCTCGGTCTGGTCGGCGGGGACGGAGTCCTCGGAGGAGGCGGGCTTCTGCCCGGTGATGGACAGGAACACCTCGTCGAGGCTGGGCAGGTAGGTGCCGAGATCGGCGATGGCGTACCCGCGGGCGGCCAGCAGGCCGACGACGGCGGTCAGCTGCTCGTCGCTCAGGATGGGGACCAGCAGCACGCCCTCGTCGGGCACGGCCTGCGATCCGGCCACGCCGTCCAGGCCGGCCTCGGCCAGCGAGCGGGCCATGCCCGGCAGGTCCGAGGCCGCCACCGGGCGGATCCTCAGGGTGCGGCCGCCGACGCGGGCCTTCAGCTCGTCGACCTTGCCGTTGGCGATGACCTTGCCGCGGTCGATGACCGTCAGCTCGCCGGCGAGCTGCTCGGCCTCCTCCATGTACTGGGTGGTGAGCAGCACCGTGGCGCCCTCGGCGACCAGTCGCTGGACCTCGTCCCACACCTCGTTGCGGGTGCGGGGGTCGAGGCCGGTGGTCGGCTCGTCCAGGTAGAGGACGGCCGGGTTGCCGATCAGCGAGGCGGCGAGGTCGAGCCGCCGGCGCATGCCGCCGGAGTAGTTCATGGCGGCCTTCTTGGCCGCCTCGGTCAGCGAGAACCGCTCCAGCATCTCGTCCGCGCGGCGGCGGGCGTCCTTGCGGGAGAGGTCGAGCAGCCGGCCGATCATGTAGAGGTTCTCCCAGCCGGAGAGCTTCTCGTCGACCGAGGCGTACTGACCGGTGAGGCCGATGGTCCGGCGCAGCTGGCGGGGCTGGCGGACCACGTCGTATCCCGCGACGCGGGCGGTGCCGGCGTCCGGGACGATCAGGGTGGAGAGGCAGCGCACCAGGGTGGTCTTGCCGGCGCCGTTGGGCCCGAGCACCCCGAGGACCGTGCCCTCGCGGACGTCCAGGTCGACGCCGTCCAGGGCCTTGGTCTCGCCGTAGTGCTTGACCAGCCCCCGTACTTCTACGGCGTTGGGGTTCTTGTCGTTTCGCGTCATGCCCACCATGGGACCATCCGCCACTGACAAACGACCGACAGTCCACCGACAGCCACCGGACGGGCGGCCGACGGGCGGCCGACGGACCGCCGGCGACGAGCGCCGACGGCCCGGCGGAAGGCGGCCCGACGGTCCGGCGGCCCCGGGGGGCCGCCGGACCGTGCCGGCCGGCTCCGTCAGTGGAAGGCGTGCTCCTCCTGCGGGAACGTGCCGCCGACGACGTCCTGGGCGAAGGCCTTCGCCGCGTCGCCCATGGTCTGGCGGAGGTTCGCGTACTGCTTGACGAACCGCGGCAGTTTCCCGCCGGTCAGACCCATCATGTCGGTCCACACCAGCACCTGCGCGTCGCACTCCGAGCCCGCGCCGATGCCGACCGTCGGGATGTGCAGGGAGCGGGTGACCTCGGCCGCCAGCTCCGCCGGGACCAGTTCCAGCACCACCGCGAAGGCGCCCGCGTCCTGCGCCGCCTTCGCGTCGCGCAGCAGCTGGTGCGCGGCCTCGTCGCCGCGGCCCTGCACCCGGTAGCCCATGGCGTTCACGGACTGCGGGGTCAGGCCGAGGTGGGACATGACCGGGATGCCGGACTGCACGATCAGCTCCGTCTGGTGCAGCGAGCGCTCGCCGCCCTCCAGCTTGACCGCGCCGACCCCGGCCTCCTTCACGAGGCGGGTGGCGCTGCGCAGCGCCTGTACGGCGCCCTCCTGGTACGAGCCGAACGGCAGGTCGCCGATGACCAGGGCCCGGCTCGTGCCCCGTACGACGGCCGCCGACAGCAGGGTCATCTCGTCCATCGTCACGGGGACGGTGGTCTCGTAGCCGAGGTGGCAGTTGCCCATCGAGTCGCCGACGAGGATCACCGGGATGCCGGCATCGTCGAAGACGGACGCGGTCATCGCGTCGTAGGCCGTGAGCATGGGCCACTTCTCGCCCCGCTCCTTGGCGAGGGTGAGGTCGCGGACGGTCAGGCGCCGGGTGCCCGTACCGCCGTACAGGGTGGGAGAGGCGGAGGAGGCGGCGGGGGAAGCGGCGGGCGTGGCCGTCGCAGCGGGTTCGCGGGCAGGCGAAACGGCATGCGTCATTGCAACTGCTCCTTGTGTCATCTCGAGGCGCCCTCACGGCGTCCCCGGACTCACCCCCCATGGTGACATCCGCCCCGCCCCGCGCGGAAGTGGTGACGCGGGCGCGCCCGGCCCCCGCGATCCAATGTGCGCGTTTTGTGACAAGCGGAACCCATGGCGCACGGCCGTTCGTCCTCCCGGACGTGCGACCGCGACAGGCGGTCGTGACGTACGGCACGTAAGGCTCCGTGCATCGCCTAGGGTCAAGGGGCGGGGACGGAGCGCGAGCACGGCAGTGAGGGCAGCGGCATGGCACAGGCGTACATGACGGAGACGGGGAACGGCGGCTCGGAGCCCGAGCCCGCGGAATCCCGCTTCCGGCGCCGGCTGGCCGAGCTCCGCGGCGACCGGGGCATCTGGCGGCGCGGCCTGGTGCTGGCCGGGATCTCCGTACTGATCTCCCTCGTCATGATCTTCCACGCGGACCTGCCGAACGACGTGGGCAACCTGGGCAGCCTCATCGAGACGTTCCTGCCCTGGCTGGGCCTGGCCGTCCCGGTGCTGTTCGGCGCCGCGCTCCTGCGCCGCTCCGCGACCGCGCTCCTCGCGGTACTGCTGCCGGCCGTGGTCTGGGCGAACCTCTTCGGCGGACTGGTCTTCGACAAGTCGGGCGGCGGCGGGAACCTGGTCGTCGCCACCCACAATGTCGACGCCGACAACGCCGACCCGCGCGGGACCGCCGAGTCGGTCGCGAAGGCGGGGGCCGACGTCCTGGCCCTGACCGAGCTGAAGGCGAGCGCGGTCCCCGTGTACGAGAAGGCCCTCGCGGGCACGTACAAGTACCACTCGGTGGAGGGCACCGTCGGCGTGTGGAGCCGGTACCCGCTGACCTCCAGCGAGCCCGTGGACATCAAGATGGGCTGGACCCGCGCCATGCGCGCCACCGTCACCACCCCCTCGGGCCAGGTCGGCGTCTACGTCGCCCACCTGCCCTCCGTCCGGGTCAAGCTCAAGGCGGGCTTCACCGCCAACCAGCGCGACAACAGCGCCGACGCGCTGGGCGCTGCCCTCGCCGCAGAGCCCCTCAAGAAGGTCGTCCTGCTCGGCGACCTCAACGGCACCATGAACGACCGGGCCCTGTCGGAGGTCACCTCGCAGATGCGCTCCACGCAGGGCGCGGCGGGCGACGGCTTCGGTTTCAGCTGGCCGGCGCAGTTCCCGATGGCCCGCATCGACCAGATCATGGTCCGCGGGATCAGGCCCGAGGCGTCCTGGACGCTCCCGCGCACCGGCAGCGACCACCTGCCGGTCGCCGCCCGCATCACCGTCAAGCCCTGACAGCGGTACACCGCCCCGCGCGCCCCCCCGCGAGCGGCGGCGCTACGCCTGCTCGCGCCAGCCGTTCGTGATGGGCAGCCGGCGGTCCTTGCCGAAGCCCTTGGCGGAGATCTTCGTACCCGGCGGGTACTGGCGCCGCTTGTACTCCGCCGCGTCCACCATCCGCACGGTCCTGGCGACCAGCTCCCGGTCGAAACCGGCTTCGACGATCGTCTCCAGGCCCTGGTCGCGGTCCACGTACAGGGCCAGGATCGCGTCCAGCACCGGATAGTCGGGCAGTGAGTCCGTGTCCACCTGACCCGGCCGCAGCTCGGCGCTCGGCGGCTTCACGATCGAGTTCCGGGGGATGGGTGGGGTCTCGCCGCGCTCGGCGGCGGCGCGGTTGCGGTACTCGGCGAGCCGGAAGACGTCGGTCTTGTACACGTCCTTGATGGGGCCGTAGGCGCCCACCGAGTCGCCGTACAGGGTGGAGTAGCCGACGGCCAGCTCCGACTTGTTGCCGGGCGCCAGCACGATGTGCCCCTCCTGGTTGGACAGCGCCATCAGCATCGTGCCGCGCAGCCGGGACTGGAGGTTCTCCTCGGCCAGCCCGGACAGGCGCAGCGAGCCCATGTACGCGTCGAACATCGGCTCGATCGGCACGGTGCGGAAGTTCAGGCCGGTGCGTTCGGCGAGGTCGGCCGCGTCGCCCTTGGAGTGGTCCGAGGAGTACTTGGAGGGCATGGAGACGCCGTAGACGTTCTGCGCCCCGATCGCGTCGCAGGCCAGCGCCGCGACGAGGGCGGAGTCGATGCCTCCGGAGAGGCCGATCAGAACCGATCGGAATCCGTTCTTCCGGACGTATGCGCGCAGGCCCACGACGAGCGCGTCGTAGACCTCCTCGTCGTCGTCGAGCCGGTCGGCGCAGCCGCCGGCCACCGCCGCCTCGTACGGGGCCGCGGGCTCCTCGGAGAGGATGACGCGGTCGATGCGCAGACCGTCGGCGACCACGCCCTCGGGGGCGTCGGGGCGCGCGGCGGGGAGGTCGAGGTCGACGAGTACGCAGCCCTCGGAGAACTGCGGGGCCCGCGCGACGACCTCGCCGGCCGCGTCGACCACGATCGAGTCGCCGTCGAAGACCAGGTCGTCCTGGCCGCCGATCATGGCGAGGTAGGCGAGGGTGCAGCCGGCCTCCTGGGCCCGCTTGCGGACGAGCTCCAGGCGCAGGTCGTCCTTGTTGCGCTCGTACGGGGACGCGTTGATGGAGATCAGCAGACCGGCCCCGGCGGCGCGGGTGGCGGGGACGCGGCCGCCGTCCTGCCAGAGGTCCTCGCAGATGGCCAGGGCCACGTCGACGCCGTGCACCCTGATGACCGGCTGGGTGTCGCCCGGTACGAAGTACCGGAACTCGTCGAAGACGCCGTAGTTGGGGAGGTGGTGCTTCGCGAAGCGCAGGACGACCTGCCCCCGGTGCAGTACGGCGGCCGCGTTCTCCGGCGAGCCGGCCGGCCGGCCGAGCCGGGGCACGGCCGTCTCGGTGCGGTCGAGGTAGCCGACGACGACCGGCAGCTCGCCGAGGCCCTCGGCCGCCAGCCGGGAGGCGAGCTCGCGCAGCGCCGCGCGGGAGGCCTCGACGAAGGACCCGCGCAGGGCGAGGTCCTCGACGGGGTACCCGGTCAGCGTCATCTCCGGGAACGCCACCAGGTGCGCGCCCTGCTCGCAGGCGTGCCGGGTCCAGTGGACGACCGAGTCGGCGTTGGCGGCGATGTCGCCGACGTGCGAGTCGATCTGATTCAGGGCGAGGCGTAGTTGAGGCACGGGCCCAGTCTAATCGTCTTACTGACGCGATGTCCTGGGAACGCCACTCCGACGGGCCGGGAAACGGGGCGGAAGGGCCTCGGGACGCGGGCCGGGACGCGGGGCCGGGAGACGGGTCGTGACGCGGTCGGAACGCACGTGAGGCGCCCCCGGGCGGGGGCGCCTCACGGTGCCGGTGCGAGGGCGGTCGGATCAGCCGATCGGGCCGTTCCAGATCGCGTCGTCGTAGTCGGCGAGCCCGCCGGGCGAGATCTCGAAGTGCAGGGTCTTGGAGTCCTCGGGCACGTCGAAGAGGAAGGACGCGGTGACCGACTGGCCGGGCAGGACCGAGCCCTTGAAGAGCTTCGGCAGGTTGCCGTCGAAGACCATCTCGACCTCGTTGCCCTTGTCGTCACGGGCGTTCGGCAGCGCGCTGGACACATCGATCGCGGCGGAGGACTTGTTCGCGATCGTCACCGTCACCTTGACCCCGCGGCCCACGCGCTCGGTGGGGTACGCGTTCTTGCCGATGGTCTGCGGCGCGGCGCCCGCCACGACGAGCTCTACGCCGTCGTCGTAGACGAACGGCTTGCCCCACTCCAGCGCGGAGGTCTTGCCGGGGATGTCCGACGGGGAGGCCTTGGGGGTGCTCTTGGAGCCGGGCGGCGTGTACGACGGGTAGATGTCGGAGGCGTCGACCTGGCGGTCGATCTCCTTGTCCACCTCCGCGACGAACGCGGCGGTGATGAAGAAGCCGCCGGTGGCCGCGCCCAGGCTGAGGGCGCCGAGGACGATTCCCGCGACGGCCATCGCCTTGCGCGGGGCCCCCTTGCGGGCGCGCGCGACGCCGCCGATGCCCAGACCGAGGCCGGTCAGGCCGAGGAGGGCGCCGGCCCAGAAGAAGAACGGGGTGACGCCGATGAGGATGGCGATGACGCCGAGGACCAGGGCGGCGACGGCGAGGCCGTTGCCGGGCTGGGAGACCGGCGGGTATCCGGGGTAGCCGGGACCGCCGTAACCGGGGCCGCCGTAGCCGGGACCGGGCTGGGCCCACGGATTCCCGGGGACGCCGGGGCCGCCGGGGCCTATGGGGCCGGTGGGGGCGCCGGGGCCGCCGGGGCCGCTGGGGACCGCGCCGTACGCCGGGGCCTGGTGGGCCGACGGCCCCGGGGTGGGCGGTGCGAAGGGGGAGGGGGCCGGGTTCTCCGGGGTGGGCGGCGCGAACGGCGAGGGAGCCGGAACGGGCGCGGGCGCCGGGGCGGCGGCCGGAGCCGGCGCCGCGTCTTCCCGCGGTGCGGCCGGGGCCGGAGCCGCCTCTTCCCGCGGGGCGGCCGGAGCCGGAGCCGCGTCTTCCGGAGCCGGGGCCGGAGTGGCGTCTTCCGGGGGTGCGGCGGGGGCCGGGGCCTTGTCGAACGACGGCGGCTGCGCGGGCGCGGGTATGGACGCCGCCTCGGGTACGGGAGTACCGGCCGGCTCGGTCGGAGTGCTGTGCGGATTCGGCGGGGTGCTCATACCGGCGCTGGCGTCCTTCGGTCGCGGTTGTCGTGATCAGCGCAAGACTGCCACGCCCCCGGTCCCCACCGGCCGGATTTTCACCGGCCGTTCGGCCCCGGCGCCCGGGGAGCGGGGCCGGGCGCGCCACTGCGGGCCGGCCGGGGCCGGACATTCCGAGAGCGCCCGCTGCCCGGCGCGCGACCGGCAACGCGCCCCCCAGCAGCGGGAATCACGGGCAGCCGGCGCCGCGCGCGAGGTCCCGCCCGGCCCGGCCCCCGGCGGCGGCCGGGCCCCCCGGGGCTCCGCCGGGACGCGGAGCGGGTGCGGTGGCGCGGATGCGGAAGCCGTCACATCGTTGCGGAGTTGTTGAACTCCAACCCGGGCCCCGGACGAGTGGCGCGGCCGACCGGCCCGGACCCCGGGCGGGTGGCGGGGCCGACTGGCCCGGGCTCCGGGCTGGTGGCGCGGCTGACCGGCCCGGGCTCCGGGCGGGTGGCGGGGCCGACTGGCCCGGGCTCCGGGCTGGTGGCGGGGCCGACTGGCCAGGGCCCCCAGGCGAGTGGCGCGGCTGACCGGCCAGGGCCCCCGGGCGGGTGGCGCGGCCGAGTGGCCCGGGCTCCGGGCTGGTGGCGGGGCCGACTGGCCAGGGCCCCCAGGCGAGTGGCGCGGCTCACTGCGCGCGATCGGGGCGGGCGAGGCAACGGAGTGGGCCGGGGACACGTCATGCAGGGCGTGGGAATCAGTCGGACGGCCCAGGGCGAGCACGGTGACGGTGCCCGGACGGAGCCCGGCCCGCGACGGCGGCCGGGCCCTCGGGGCGGTTCGCCGGTACCCGCGCGCCAAGGCCGCAGCCCTGCCCGGGGCGGGCATCCAACCGGAGGACCGACCCCGGCCGTTCTGCTTAGGATCAGTCACACTATGTCCCCACACGGACTCACGGCGCGGACGGCTCGGCCGGTCGCGGTCCTCATCGGCCTCGGCGCCCTCGCGTACACCGCGTGGGTGCTCGAAGTCGTCCTCTCCACGGGCCTCGACCCCGTCCAGACCTACGTCAGCGAACTCGCCGCCCAGGACCAGCCGCTCGGCGGGCTCTTCCGGGCCACCGACTTCACCGCCGGCCTGCTCGCCTTCGCGGGCGGTCTGCTGGCCCTGCTGCGGCTGGCGCGGTGCGCCGAGTCCCGCCGCCCCTGGGCGGTCGTCGGCTGGTGCGGGGTCACCCTCTTCGGCGCGGCCACCGCCGCCGACGCCTGGCTGCCGCTCAGCTGCACGCCCACCGCGGACCCCGAATGCGCCGCCCGGGAGACCGCCGGGCTGGTCCCGGCCACCCACCAGGCCCATGCCGTCAGCAGCGGCCTGGCCATGACCGGCGCCATCGTCGGGATCGTGGCCCTCACCGTCGCCGCCCGCCGGTACGGCTGGTTCACCCCCCTGGCTCGCTTCGGGCCGGTGCTCGTCGTCCTCCAACTGCTCGCCACCGTGTGGACGCTGTGCGCCATCGCGATGTTCACCGCGGGGCACGGGAACTGGGCCCTAGGCGCGGGCCAGCGGCTCCAAGTGCTGCTCGTGGCGCTGTGGCTGGGCCTGCTCGCGTACTCCGTCCACCGGGAGGGCCGTACGTGAGCGGCGGCGCGGCGGGCGGCCGGTTCGTCCGGGTGGACGGGGTCCCGCTGCACGTCGTCGTCGAGGACGGTGGCGGCGCTGGGGACCGGGGCCCGGTGTGCGTACTCAGCGCCGGACTCGCCATGGCCTGGTTCGACTGGGACGAGGTCGCCGCGCGGCTCACCGCCGCCGGCCGGACGGTGGTCCGCTTCGACCGCCCCGGCCACGGTCTCAGCGGCCCCGCCGGCGCGCCGGCGACCGCCGCCGGGGAGGCCCACCGGATCGCCGCCCTGCTGGACGCGCTGGGGCCCGCGGTCGCGGACCGGCCCGCCACCGTCGTGGGGCACTCGATCGCAGGCTTCCACGCCGAGGCCTTCGCCCGCCTCCACCCCCACCGCACCGCGGCACTGGTGCTCCTCGACAGCAGCGTCGAGGAGCACCCGCCCGGGTGGCCGGCCCGTACTCCGGCCGCCGCCGCGCTGCGTACCGGCGCCGCCCGCCTCCTCGGCCGGGCGGCGACCGTCGCGGGCCTGCCCGCGGCCCTGGGACCGGCCGCGCGGCGGGCCACCGTACGGATGTCCAGGACGGGCGGCGCCGACCCGGCCCCGCGGGACCTGGTACGCCGCTGCTACCGCACCGGACGGGTCTGGCGCGGGGCCCTGCTGGAGAACGCCGGCTACATGGACGCGGCCGCCGAGGTCCTCGCCCTGCGCGGGACCCGCCCGCTGACCGCCCCCGCCACCGTCCTGGCGGCCTACGGCGGCACCCTGCCCGCCGGTCTCGACCCCGCCGGGTCCGGCGACCGCGCGGCGGCCCTGCGCCGCGCCTTCGCCCCGGGACCGGGACCGTCCCGCGGCCGCACCGCCCCGCGCTGGCTCACCCGCCAGGCCGAACTCGCCGACCGGCTCGGCGCCCGCTTGGAGGTGGCCGAACGCGCGGGCCACCTGGTCATGCTGGACCGCCCGGACCAGGTGGCCCACGCCGTCCTGACCGCCGCCGCCCCCGCCCCCGGCTGACCCGCCGGGGGCGGCGGGGTCCGCCGATCCCGCCGGGGGCGACGGGCCCGCCGGCCCCGCCGGGGGCGACGGGCGCCGACCACGCCGGGTCGGATTCCGCTCAGCCGCGGGCGTACACGCGTTCCGCCCACCCGGCGATCTGCTCGTCCGAGAGGTGCTTCGCCAGGTCGGCCTCGCTGATCATGCCGACGAGCTTCTTGTCCCGTATCACCGGCAACCGCTTGATCTGGTGGCTCTGCATCTCCTCCAGGACCTCGGAGACGTCCGCGCCCGCGTCGATCCAGCGCGGCGTCCCCCGGGCCATGTCACCGGCCGTCATCATCGACGGGTCGTGCCCCTTGGCCACGCAGCCGACCACGATGTCGCGGTCGGTCAGGATCCCGCAGAGCCGTTCGTCGGCGTCGCTGATCGGGAGCGCCCCCACGTTCAGGCGGCTCATCAGCTGAGCGGCCCGGTCCAGGGTCTCGGTGGCGGGGATCCACTGGGCCCCGGGGTGCATGATCTCTCCGGCGGTCGTCATCTCGTAAACCTCCTGAGCACGCCGTCCCGGACGGACGCGGACGCGCCCGCCCCGGCGGCCCCCCCCCGTCACGACCCCCGTACGGCGCCGCACGCACGTGCGCACGCCCGTACGGGTGAGGGGAGGACGCCTCCCCCCACCGTACGAGCGTGTCCGCTCACCCGCGCGGCGCGGCCCCGCGGCGCTTCAGCATGTCCGCCATCAGGGTGAGCTCCGAGCGCTGGGCGTCGACCATGCCCTGGGCCAGCTCCCGCTCGACCGGCGTGACGCACTGCCGCGCGCAGCCCTCGGCCATCGCGACGCCGCCCACGTGGTGGTCGGTCATCAGCTGGAGGTAGAGCACCTCGGCGTCCCGGCCCGAGGCGGCGCCAAGCCGCCCCATCTCCTCCTTGGTGGCCATGCCGGGCATCAGCGCCCCCGGCGCCGCGGCCCCGTGCCCGCCAGACCCGTGCCCGGCGTGCGCGCCACCACCGTCGCCGCCGTCGCCGCCGCCGTCCCCGCCGCCCATCCAGGACATCGGCGGCTCGTCGGCCAGCACCTTCGGCAGCCCCCACAGGTCCAGCCAGCCCAGCATCATGCCCCGCTGGTTGGCCTGGGTGTTCGCGATGTCGTACGCGAGGGTGCGCACGGCCTCGTCCTGGGTGCGGTCGCGGACGACGAAGGACATCTCGACCGCCTGCTGGTGGTGCACCGCCATGTCCCGGGCGAAGCCCGCGTCCGGCGAGCGGAGACCCGGCACCCGGTCCGGCGCGCCCGCGTCCCCGCTCGCCGCGGCGACCGTGGCCGCCCCCGCGAACAGCGCC
Source organism: Streptomyces sp. NPDC058662 (assembly GCF_042716255.1). Classification (NCBI taxonomy): domain Bacteria; kingdom Bacillati; phylum Actinomycetota; class Actinomycetes; order Kitasatosporales; family Streptomycetaceae; genus Streptomyces; species Streptomyces sp. NPDC058662. The sequence continues at coordinate 22,311 of NZ_JBHXRU010000057.1, forward strand.
GCCGCCACGACGGCCGCACCCGCGGCCCAGTACGTACGGGTGGGACGGCTCACTTGTCGGCCAGCCCGCTGGTGCAGGCCGCGCCCGGCTCCGGGGTCTGCGGGCCCTGCACGTACTTGGTGAAGAACTGCGCCACCCGCGGGTCGTCCGCCTTCTCGACCGTCAACTGCTTGCCCCACGCACTCAGCATGATCGCGCCGGCCTGCTCCTTGACGGGGCTCATCAGCGTGTACGGGGTCTTGCCCACGCGCTCGGCGAGCGCGTCCACGTCCCCCTTGGCGGCCTTCTCGTTGTACGTCACCCAGACGGCGCCGTGCTCCAGCGAGTGCACGGCGTTCACCTCGGGGACGGGGTTCTTGTAGACGTCGCCGTCGCAGTTCATCCAGCGGGGGTGGTGGTCCCCGCCGACCGGCGGGTTCATCTCGTACTTCACCTGGGTCTCGACGTGGTTGCGGCCGAGGTCCTTGGCCTCCCAGGTCCGCTCACCGTCGACCGGGGTCTTGCGGGCGGTCTCCGCGGCCGCCCTCTCGCGCTGCTCGGTCTCCTTCTGGCCGATCAGCACCCATGCCCCGAAACCGACCAGGCCGGCGACGATGACGCCCGAGGTGGTGATCGCGATGGCCTTGTTGCGCCGGTCGCGTGCCTTGTCCGCGCGACGCATGTCGGCTATCCGGGCCTGGCGGGACTGCGGGTCGGGGGTGTTGCCGGTCCTCTTGGACTTGCTGGCCATGTGCCCTGTTCCTTCTGCTGAGGGGGGTGGGGTGAAACGCGTCGGACCGGATCCGTCAGGTCCGCAGCACTTGCAGGGCGTGCAGGTCAGGGGCGCGCGCGAGCGGTCGGGGCGACCCGGCCGAACCCGCCGCGTCCGCCGCCCCGAGCGGTACGGGCTCGCCGGCCGCCGGGGTCGCGGCGGGCGGCGGGACGGGCGGCACCCCCGGGGGCACGTGCACCCGCGGCGAGCAGCCGGGCAGCTCGTACGGGGACGCGCAGACGGCGTGCGGGGCGCCGTACGGCACGGCGGTGGCGGGCGCGGGCGCGGTGGGGGCGGTGGCGGCGGGGGCGGTGGCGCCGGCGGGCCCGTGGTGGGCCTCGCCCGGGCGCGTACAGAGCAGCAGCGCCCCGGCCAGTACCCCCAGGGCCAGCAGGAGGACGGCATGCCGGGACGGGGGACGTCCCTGACGCCCCCGCCGCGTGTGCTCCCGGCCCCCCATGGGCGCAGATGGTAATGCTCATGACGGGCCCGAGGTCAGTGCGGGGTGCCGCGACCTTTCCCGGGTGCGTAATGTGGCGGAAACCACGGCTGGCGATACTGGGTCGGCCCGACTGTGCCCAGCCCTCCAGCGGCGGTGGTGCACAGGCCGTCTGAACTGCGAGGATGAAAGCATGGACAAGCAGCAGGAATTCGTCCTCCGGACGCTTGAGGAGCGCGACATCCGCTTCGTGCGCCTGTGGTTCACCGACGTACTGGGCTTCCTCAAGTCCGTCGCGGTCGCCCCCGCCGAGCTGGAGCAGGCCTTCGACGAGGGCATCGGCTTCGACGGCTCCGCGATCGAGGGCTTCGCGCGGGTCTACGAGTCCGACATGATCGCCAAGCCGGACCCGAGCACCTTCCAGATACTGCCGTGGCGCGCGGAGGCCCCCGGGACCGCCCGGATGTTCTGCGACATCCTGATGCCGGACGGTTCGCCGTCGTTCGCGGACCCGCGCTACGTCCTCAAGCGCATCCTCGCCAAGACCTCCGACCTGGGCTTCACCTTCTACACCCACCCGGAGATCGAGTTCTTCCTGCTGAAGGACAAGCCGCTGGACGGCACCCGCCCGGTGCCGGCCGACAACTCCGGGTACTTCGACCACACCCCGCAGAACGTCGGCATGGACTTCCGCCGCCAGGCGATCACCATGCTCGAATCGATGGGTATCTCGGTCGAGTTCAGCCACCACGAGGGCGCCCCCGGCCAGCAGGAGATCGACCTCCGCTACGCCGACGCGCTCTCCACGGCCGACAACATCATGACCTTCCGCCTGGTGATGAAGCAGGTCGCCCTGGAGCAGGGCGTGCAGGCCACCTTCATGCCGAAGCCCTTCTCGGAGTACCCCGGTTCGGGCATGCACACCCACCTCTCCCTCTTCGAGGGCGACCGCAACGCCTTCTACGAGTCGGGTGCCGAGTACCAGCTCTCCAAGGTCGGCCGCTCCTTCATCGCGGGCCTCCTGCGGCACGCGGCGGAGACCGCCGCCGTGACCAACCAGTGGGTGAACTCCTACAAGCGCATCTGGGGCGGCTCCTCCCGCACCGCCGGCTCCGGCGGCGAGGCCCCCTCGTACATCTGCTGGGGCCACAACAACCGCTCCGCGCTGATCCGCGTCCCGATGTACAAGCCGGGCAAGACGGGCTCCTCCCGGGTCGAGGTCCGCTCGATCGACTCCGGGGCCAACCCCTACCTCACCTACGCGGTCCTCCTCGCGGCGGGCCTCAAGGGCATCGAGGAGGGCTACGAACTCCCGGCCGGCGCGGACGACGACGTCTGGGCCCTCTCCGACGCCGAACGCCGCGCGATGGGCATCGAACCCCTCCCGCAGAACCTCGGCGAGGCCATCGCCCTGATGGAACGCAGCGAACTCGTCGCCGAGACCCTCGGCGAGCACGTCTTCGACTTCTTCCTCCGCAACAAGAAGCAGGAGTGGGAGGAATACCGTTCGGAGGTCACCGCCTTCGAACTCCGCAAAAACCTCCCGGTCCTGTAACTGCAGACCACCGGCGATACCCCCGTCACATGGCACCCCGGGCCGGCGGCACCCAGCCGCCGGCCCGGCCCCGTCCCACCCCTCCTGGGCCGTTCTGTGGGCCGTCAGCCGCCGGACCGGCGTTCCCGCCGCCGCTCGGCACGTGCCGCTTGACGCTGTAGACCATCTGTGACGGTCCCCGTACGCTGTGCGCATGGAGTGGGGGACTCTGGCAGTAGCTGCCGTCGGTGCCGTCTTCGGGGTCGGAGCGACCTTGCTCACGGACGTTCTGCGGGCGCGCCGGGAGACGGGTCAGCTGTGGGTCGAGACGAAGCGGACCGTCTACAGCCGATTCCTGACCTCGCTGGCACAGGCGCACAGCCGCATGACGCAGATGGCCTTCAAAGAGGAGCACGGGGCTGCCCGGCAGCATGCGGTGCATGACGCGTTCCTCAACGACCCGCAGTACTCCGATGCCAAGTCCGTTCTCAGGGAGTTGGCGTTGGCCGCGCCTGACCACGTATACCGGGCCGCTGCGTCGGTGTACCAACAGCTTCGTGATGCTCGCGATCTGCTGGTCCTGCACGCGGCGGGTGTCGACGCGCCTGAATACCAGCGCGTCATAGGGCCCTTCTTCGCGGACCTGGAATCCCTGCAGCAGCTGATGCGAGACGACCTCCAGCCGCCGCCCTTCCGTCGCACCCGGTCGGGCGGTGAGTGATGCCGTCGCTCCTGCAGAAAACGGCATCCATACGGTGCGGTGGGGTGCCGGGACACGCCGGACGGCGCGGTACGGGCCGGGGTTTCGGGGTGTCGGTGATGCGCCTGCGGCAGAGGGCCGGGCGGCCTTTTGGGGCGCGCGGCGGGGGCGGTTGGGGAAGGTGCCCGGTGGGAGGATGCGCGTATGGTCGTTCACACCGCCGCTCCCCTGAACGGGGAACTCCCTGCCCCCGAGCGGGTCTGGTACGCGTCCTACGGTTCGAACATGCACCTGGACCGGCTCGCCGCGTACATCGCGGGCGGGACGCCGGCCGGCGGGGCGCGCAGGTATCCGGGGTGCCGGGACCACCGGGCGCCGGAGCAGTCCGTCGCGGTCGAACTCGACGGCTCCCTGTACTTCGCCACCGAGTCCCCGATCTGGACGGGCGGCCGGGCCTTCTACGATCCGACGGCCGCCGGCCGCATGCGGGGGCGCGCCCACCTGATCACCGCGAGCCAGATGTCGGACATCGCCGCCCAGGAGATGTACCGGGAACCGGGGACGGACATCGACCTGACGCGGGTCCTGCGGGAGGGCCGCGACGAGCTGGGCGCCGGACGGTACGAGACCCTCATCTGCCCGGGGACGATCGGCGGCGTTCCGGTGCTGACGTTCACCGCCCCCTGGACGCTCCAGGACGTCGAGCCGCGCACCCCGTCCGGCGCGTACCTGCGCTACCTGGCCGGCGGGCTGCTGGAGTCGGGCCCTTGGCAGGAGCAGGACATCGCGGACTACCTGGCCGCCAGCCCCGGCGCCGCCGGCCACTGGACCCCGCCCCAGATCCTGGACCTCCTCACGACCGACCTCCCTCCGGCACCGCCCCACCCCGGCCCCCGCCGGACCAACGGTCGCTGACGACCGGTCCGGAAATGGTGTGCGGCGTCAGGACCAGCGCTCCAGTGAGGTTTGGTAGCGATGGTCGAGAGCTTCACGCTGGGGTTTCCGGATGAGGTCGCGCAGATGAGGGATGGTGATGTGAAGGTCCGCTGCGGTGGGTCCCCCAGGACGGGTTATCACGTTCAGGGTTTCGGGATGAATAGTGAACAAGTGGGCATCAAATGCGCGGTGGAGTCCAGCGCTGAGAGGCAGGCCGTTCCTGGGATCGTCCGAGCCGCCTTCGGCTACGGGGCAGAGGTGGGCTGCCTCGATCATCTGCGGGACGGCGATGCCCGTGAGGGGGCAGCGAGGGCCATATCGATGGAATACCTGGAGCTTGAACCGCGGCTGGCCCGGACGATCGTGCACCGCGCGTTGGCGGCGGCGCCGGCTGGTGTCCCGGAGCTGGAACGGTTCCTGGTCGGAGTCGTCCCGGTGGAGAATTCGCCGAGGAGCATCCTCGGCGTAGGTGATAAGGAACTGCTCGCTCTCGTCCTCCCAGCCCTCGACCCAGGCCAGCCGGACGATCCGTACACGCGAATGCGGTGTTGGCTTGGCGATGACGAAGATCGGCAGCCGCAGGCTCGCCGCTGTCTTGGTGGCGGTGATCTCCGATTCGTCCCGCCGACCCGGCCGATCCGTCTTCGGATACTGGTAGAGAACAGAGTGCTCTCCGAGGTCATCCGGGTAGTGGGCGCCCGTGTGCAGCACCCCGACGGTGATACCACTCCGGTGGATGGAACGCGTACGTTCGGCATCGAGCCAGATCCCCTGACCGCCCCCGTAGGCGCCGAAGTCTCGAAGGACCTGGGCGGGCAGCTGCGTCAGATCGTAATGGGACCTCAGGTGGTCCCAGAGCGCCATGCGCCATATCCGCTCCCCGTCCACCGTTGTGGGGCGGCTGTCGACGATGACGAAGCCCAGCTGTTCAAGCAGCCGGTTGCTGTGGAACTGGCCCCCGCTGATCGGGGGTTCGGCGCTGGAACCGTGCTGGTGGAGGTACGCGACGTTCGCGATGGCCTTGGCGTCGTACAGCGTTCCTTCGAACTGCAGAAAGTACTGCTTCGCCGGCCCGAAGTCGTGCTCCTCCAAGAAGGAGGCTCGCCCTCGGTCGCGGTACTCGTTGAGCGCCCGGATCACGGATCCTTGGTCGGTCAGTGTTGACGTCGGCACAGCTCCCCCATCTGTCAGCAGCGCTGCCACGTAACATACGACACAGCACTGGTGGGGGTTCAGGGGCGTTGCCGGGGGACTGCCCGTAGGCAGCCGGGCCGGCTATCTTCAACGGCATGACCACTCTTGACCTGGTTCCGGGCTTGATCACGACGCGCGAAGAGGTGGCGAAGGCCTTCGGCGGTTCGGTATTCAGTGGTGGGATCGTCCCGGCCAAGAGGTCGAACAAGGTGTTCGTCTACTCCGACCCGTCTGTGGGCGAAAAGTTCGGATACACCTTCGACGGGCAGGCCGAGGACGACGAGTTCGGGACGTTGTACCTGTACACAGGGGCCGGCAGCACTGGGCATCAGGAGTTCGTCCGCGGGAACAAGACCCTTCTGGACACGGTGGCGAACGGGCAGGAGGTACATCTGTTCGTCGCCGACAGCAAGGTGCCTCGCACCAAGCGGGTCCGGCAGCGGTACGTCGGCAGGGTGGTCGTCGATCCCATAAAGCCCTACGAGGATCGGTGGAGCCCGCTGCCCAACGGCACGAAGCGTCGCATCATCGTCTTCAGGCTTCGGCCGGCGGACGGCGCCGAACTGTTTCTGCTGGATAAAGACGCGCTGAAACCGGCGTCCGCCACGGCTGTCATCGAGCGTCCGAGGGAACAGCTTCCGAAGGTGCCGGCCCAGAGCGGCACGAAGGAGAGGAAGACCGAACAGCACAGCACGCTGGAAACGACCGCGCACGTGGTCGGGGGTGCGCGAAGGGTGATGCGCAGGGAGGGCCAGCTCGTGAAGGCCTTCGAAGCGCACCTGGAGCAGGCGGGTCACGCGTTCAAGAGTTTCGACATCAGGGTCGAGGGCGAGCCGGGGGTGCTCACGCCCGACGTCTACGACGAGACCGACCACGTGCTGTACGAGGCGAAGGGCCAGACCACGCGCGACAACGTGCGGATGGCGATCGGGCAGTTGGCGGACTATCGGCGGCACATCAAGAACATGGAACGGCTTCGCGTCGCGGTGCTCCTGCCGAGTGCGCCGACGGCCGATGTGAGGGACCTCCTCGCGGCCCAGCGGATCGCCCTCGTGTTCCAGACCGAGGGCGGGTTCGAGGGCTTCCCGCTTCCCACCGACCCGTCGGACTAGCGGAGCGGGGGCGACGGGCGGTCGACCGGTGGCCCCTGCGGCCCCGGGGGCGGAGGGGGTGCGGACCAGCCCGCCGGCCGCCGGCCCCCCCTGCCCCCCGCCCCCGGTTGCTCCGGTTAGAGGTTGGCGGAGTAGTGGTCCCTGTAGGCGACGTTCAGCGTGCGCTCGTTCGCCAGGCCCGAGAACACGGCCGCCTCCGGGGCGGAGGAGATGCTGATCTTCACGCCAGGGCGTGTCCCGAAGGGGGAGAGGTCCAGGTGGACGGGTCGGTCCATGGTTCCTTCGACCTGGACCGAGATGCGCGTGAGTGATCCGGAACGGGACAGTTCGATTAGATGTCCAAGCTCGGCGATGCTGATCCTGACGTGGATGTGCTCCAGCTCCGGAAGCCCGGCGGCGGTCCGCAGGAGCACCCGGTCGGCCAGCGGGACGGTGAGGGATCTGAGCTGCTGGTGGCGGACCAGTTCCGCGGGATCCGTGATGCTGCCGTTGGTGCTCAGGTGGGTCAGGTTCGGTGCTGAGTCGTGGACCTGTGCCAGGCGCATGGTGCTCGTGCGGTTGCCGATCCGCAGCGAGTCCAACTCGGGAAGAGGCGGCAGGTCGACGAGCCCCGCATAGAAGGTCACGCTGAGCGATTGGAGCCTCGGCGTGAGGCGCAACGGCTGGAGGGAGGTCAGTCCCGAGCCGAAGAGTGTGAGGGCCTTGAGGTTCGGGCAGCGCCGGAGCGGTTCGAGGGACGGTGCGGCCACTTCGCGGGTGACCGTGAGGTGGCTGAGGCCCGGAGCGTCGGGAAGCCAGTCCAGGTCGGGCGCCAAGCAGTCCACCACCAGGTAGGACAGCTGCTCCAGGCCTCGCAGGCCCGGCAGGTAGTGGGTGCTCTGGATGTGCATGGCCCGCCAGTTGTCCTGGTTCTTCCACAGCACCTCCTCGGCGAACTCGGTCGGGTCGAAGAAGGCCCACGCGCGCTCGACCTCGCGCCGTACCGTCACCCGGTTGTCCCGTCCGAACTTGGAGATGAGGGACAGGGCCGCGCTGCCGCCGACCAGCGAGGCCATACGGACCGTCGCCGCTGCCGTCGGAGCCGCCATGCGGGAGGCCGGGATGAGCGGGATGACCATCTCACCCGCGCCGGCGAGTTCCTTGGCCTCGGTGAGGTTGCGCGGCGGGATGAGCCGGGCCGTGGCGGCGCGGACCCGCCGGAAGACGTTCGGGTCGCACTCCCCGGCCGTCTCCAGGCACGCGGCAGCCAGCAGGTGGAGCCGGTTCCTGTACCCCGGCTCCCTGTCCCCGCGGTCGAGGAGGCCGGCGAGGATGGAGGAGGTCTCCCTCGGCCGGGCATGGCCGACGGCCATGACGACCACCTCGTGCCACTGGTCCAGATGCGCGTGGTCCAGGAGGTTCTGCAGGTCGTCGACCTCGACGATGCGGGCTGCCGCCAGGTACTCCTGGAACGTCCGGTGGACGAAGTCCACCCGGTCCTCGACGGGCTTGCGCAGGCATCCGCTGCGGACCAGCAGGTACTCGTACACCTGCTTCGGGGTCGCCTCGACCGCGAACATCGACTCCAGCGAGATCGACACCTGGTTGATCACTTGGGCTTCGGGGGCGTCCGTCAGGCCGTTGCGCATCAGCCAGTAGGCGAAGCCGCCCAGGATGGCCTTCTTCTGCGCGTCACCCAGCTGGGGCGGCTCGGGGTACTTGATCCTCCGCTCCCGGTCCCGGCGCAGCAGCAGCATGTCGAGCGCCGCCCGGTAGAGCTCCATGCGGTCCTTGGGGAGCTGCGAGTTCCGGTCCCGGTTCAAGGTGCAGAGCAGCGCGCAGAGCAGGGGGTTGGCGGCCAGCCTGCGGAGCTGGCGGTTCTCCCGGATCGAGGCGACCAGCTCCTGCTTCCCCCGGACCAGTGCGAGGTTCTCGGCCGGGTCGGAGACCGCCTCGCGTGCGGCGTCGTGCCAGTGGTCGATGAAGCTGGTGACGTCCTCCTGCGTCATGGGCAGCATGTCGAGCACGGCGAAGCCGTCCTTCGCGAGCCAGTCGGCCTCGGCCGCGGCAGGGCGGGAGGTCACCACGTAGTGGGCGTCGGGGTACGTCCTGATCAGCTGGCGCAGCCACGCCCGTACGGACTCCCGCTGCTCCGCGGGCATCTCGTCGACGCCGTCGACGAGGACCAGGGCCCTGCCGGTGGACAGCATCCGGTTGACCCACTTGTCGGGCATCTCGTCAGCGAGGTGCGTGCCGACCTCGGGGAAGAACGTGCTGGGGGTGGGCAGCGCGGACTCGGCGAACCTGCGCAGCGGGAGCACGAAGGGGATCAGCGTGTTCCAGTGGGCGAGCTCGCCGGTCAGGCTCCGCCGGGCGCAGTTGACCGAGAGCCAGTGCAGCAGCGTCGTCTTCCCCGAACCGGCGTCACCGCGCAGCAGCAGCCGCTTGTGCGGTGCGATCGCCGCCTCGGCGCGCATGCCGGCGCCGGACCGGCGGGCGTCGGGGAGGGCCGGCGGCCGGTCCTCGTCGTCGATGAAGGAGAGGGGCTCGTCGATCGTGATCTCGCGCGGACGGGGCAGGTAGGCGCCCTCCTGGTCGCCGTCGGACACGCTGAGGGTGATGTAGGCGGTGGTGAGGCTGTAGCCCCGGTTCTCCCGCTCTTTCAGGTCCACCCCGAATATTTCGAGACGGTCCAGGGTCTCGGCGACCAGTCCCGCGTACCGGTGCTCGAAATCCAGGTCCGCGGAGAGCAGGTGCGGCCCCAGCTTCCCGTTGATCCCCTCGACCGTGGACACGATCTGGCGCAGGCGTTTCAGCTGCTCCAGTTCCACGCGGGCGGCGAAGCTCGGCCAGGTCGTCACGAACTGGATTGCCTGCAGGCTCAGGTGATGGACCACTACCTCCAGGTAGGCGTCGGCGGCGGCCGAGAGCGCCGAGCGGCCGGCGAGGACCCGGGAGCGCTGCACCACGGACCGGGCGTACGCCTGGGGGTCCAGATCGCAGTCCCAGATGGTGGAAGTCGAGCCCTCGAAGGCCTCGGCCGCCACCGCGGCGGCAGCCAGCCGCTCGTTCTCGGGCAGCGAGGCGAACTCACGGTCCGTGAAGTCCCTCAGCTGCTTCGCGATGTGCCGGGAGAGCCTCTCGATGTCGACGGCTTCCACCGTGACCGGCTGCTTGATTCTCAGTTTGGAGAAGAACGGCCCGTGCGTGATGGCCGCTCCCTGTCCGGGAACGAGAGTCCTGGCTGCCGGCGCGATACCGGCGCTGAGTACGGATCCGGCGATCCTTGCCGCCGCGACATCGAACACTGGCCCCTCCGCTGTCCATGAACGCGCGATCAGGATAGGTGAACCGGAGGGGTCGACCTCACGATATGTCAGATGTGGTTCCGGGCGCGGGAGTCAGCGGACCGCCTTGTGCCAGGTGGGGCGGGTGGGGGGTGCGGGGGTGGTGGTGGTGTGGAGGTTCGCGTCCAGGCCCAGGACCGCCGTGGTGACGGTCCCGGTGGCCGGGTCGGCGGTGGCTGCCGGGGCGCCCGCGTAGAGCATGCGGGACTCGGTCCAGGCCGGGGGGCCGCCGAGGGTCGTGGTGGCGGCGGTGCCGTTGTCCGCGCGGCCCGCCACGACGCGGCCCGCGGCCCCGACCGCGCCGTAGCCGGCCCGGCCGCCCGCCTCCGCGACGCTGGAGACCAGCGGCCGGCCGGGGCCCGCCGTCACCAGGGCCGTGCGGACGACCCCCGAGTCGGGGCGGCGGAAGTACAGGCGGACGCCCGCGCCCTCCGCGACGGCCGAGAGGGGGACCGTCGTGGCGGGCAGGCCGGTCCGCTGGGGACCGGTCAGCGGCGCGTCCGGGGCGGCCTGGGTCCAGGCCAGGACGGAGTCCGTCGTGGTGGCGTACACGTGGCGCCGCCCGGCGGAGTCGACGGCCGTCACCGGGTCGCTCTGGAGGTCCTCGCCCCCCAGCCGCTGCCAGGCGGAGAAACCGCCGTCGGGCCGCTGGACGGCGGCGCGCAGCGTGCGGCGGGAGTCGCGGAGGTGGACGGTGAGCCGGCCCTGCGCGTCGACGGCGGCCGCGGGCGCGCTGATCGCCGAGGTCCCCGTCTCGTCGGCCGGCTCGGGGGTGCCGAGCGACTGCCAGGGACCGAACGGGCCGTCGGGCGCCGACTGGACCGCGTAGACGACCTCGCGCCGGTACTGCTCGGGACGCTCGCCGAACACGGTGCGGGTGGCGAGGACGGCGATACGGCCGTCGGGGTAGCGGGCGGTGGTCGCGCCCGGGTCGATGCCCGTGCCGGGGAGGAGGACGGGCCCGGCCCACTCGCCGCCGGGGGAGCGGGTCCAGTACGCGGTGCGGCCGTCCAGGGTGGCGAAGGCCCAGAGCCGGCCGGGCGTGCCCCACGTCAGCCAGGAACTGTGGTCGGCGCGCGTGTAGCGCATCGATTGGGCCCAGTTGCGCCCCGTCGGGTTCCCGGCGACCTTGCGGTCCCCGCAGCCGGAGGGGGAGCCGCAGTAGTCCTGCCGGTCCTGCCAGGCGTACGTCCGGAGGAACCCGGTCTTGGTCTCGGCGGTCTGCGGGTCCAGCGTGTGCGGCAGGGTGCTGTTGTGGTAGCCGAGGTAGTTCTGGACCGTGAACCGCGGCCGGTCCGTGACGCGCTCGGCGTACGCGGCCGCCGCGGCCTGCGCGAAGCGCGCGCCGTACATGTGGTCCTGGTGGTCGGTGAAGCGGCCGGACTCGTACCGGCCAGGAGTCGGGTCCTGCATCCGTATCGTCGTCGGCCGGAACCGTTCCAGGACCCCCGCTATCGCCTGTATCGCCTGGTCCTTGGTGTACGTGTACGGCTGCTTGACGGGGGTGCCGGAGGTCAGCTGGGAGCCCAGCGCCGGTATCCGGCCGTTCCACAGGCCGCGGAGGCTGTGCGGGGTCTCCTCACCGGTGGTGCGGGCCTCGCGCAGCTGCATCCACACCAGGCTGACCTGGGGCTTCGCTATGAGGATGTCGAGCTCGGCCCGGCCGCCGCCGGCGGTGGGTATGACCGTGCGCCGCCACGCCCCGGTCCGGTCCCCGGTGGCCATCTGGGCGTAGGCGGAGCGGATGCCGTTCTGCCGCGCCTCCGCGTAGTGCGCGCGGTCGGCGGGCTGCTCGGGGTCCTTGAGCCGCGCCCCGTGCGCCTGGTTGCGGCCGTCGGACTCGCCGGAGGTGAGGTAGACGGTGGCGACGGGGGTCCCGGCGAGGAGGGAGCGGCTGAGATCGGGGTTCATGAAGAACAGGTCGTCGTCGGGATGGGCCACGACCTGGACGACGGATCCGGCCGTGGTGCTCGCGGGCAGGACGAGGCCCGGGTTCTTCTCCTGGGTGGCCTCGGCCGCCGTCTGCTGGCCGGAGGCCACGGCGAGCACGCCGGTCGTGCCGGCGGTCAGCGCGGTGAGCAGAGCCGCGAAGCGGCGGCGGGTGAGTGGCATCGTCACGCCTTGGTTCGTTCCGGGCGGGAGAATTCCCCGAGCAGTCAGAAAGAGGCGCATCGCGGGTACTTGGTTCACCGATTCCGCCGATGACCGCGACTTTCCGGAAAGGATCGGACGGCAGCGCACCCTGTGGAGGGCTTGGTCCGGATATGTGAGCGCCATGTGGAGGCGGAGGCGGTCGCTCCCGCCGAGCAGCCGCCCTGCCTCGGTGCGGTACGGGCCTACGGGGCCGTGTTGCGCGGGCCCACCGGCTGCCACGGCGCCAGGTGGGCGTCCGGGGCGTCCTGCGACGAGGTCACGTACAGCCGCGCGTCCAGCCCCACGACCGCCAGGCTGACGATGTTCGGGCCGGTCATCGCGGAGGACGGCGCGCCGACGAACATCAGCGGCGACCGCTCCCACGGCCGCCCCCCGACGCCGGAGCCCAGCTGCCCGCCCGCCGACCGGCCGGCCAGGACGTGTCCGCTCGCCGTCACGGAGCCGAAGCCCTGGAGCCCGCCGAGGTCGGTCAGGTTGTTCACCCTCAGCCCGCCGTCCGCCGTCACCAGGGCGGTACGCACATTGCCCGATCCCGGCTTGCGGAACCACAGCCGCACACCGCCCTCGCGGCCGTCCGCCGTCAGCGGGAGCGTGGTGTCCGGCAGCCCGGTGGGGGTGGCCGGCCCCAGCGCGGCGCCCGGCTCCGGCTGCGCCCAGCCCAGCACCGTGGTCCGGGTGGTGACGAAGACCATGCGCCGCCCGGAGCCGTCGGTGGCGGTCGCCGGCGTGCCGTGCAGGTCGGCGCCGCCGTACGCCTCCCAGGGCCCCCAGTCGCCGTCCGGCCGCTGGACCCTGCCGCGCAGGGTGTACGCCCCGTCGCGGACGTACGCCGCCAACTGCCCGCTGCCGTCGACCGAGACGGCGGGCGCGCTGATGTCGGAGGTCCAGTTCTCGTCCGCCGTCTCGGGCGTGCCCAGCGACTGCCAGGGGCCGAACTCCTCCGACCCGGGGCCCTGCTGGACGGTGTGGACGACCTCGCGCCGGTAGTCCGAGGGCTTGGCGCCGAAGGTGGTGCGGGTGCCGAAGGCGGCGATCCGGCCGTCCTTCAGGGTCACGGTCGCGACGCCCGGGTCCATGCCGGTGCCGGGAAGGAGCTTCGGCCCGCTCCAGCGGCCGATCAGGCCCGCCCGGTGCCAGACCGCGACCTGCCCGTCGAGCACCTTGAACGCCCACAGGCCGCGCTGCCGGTCGGAGGCGAGCCAGGAGGTGCTGGTGCCGCGCGCGTAGTTGATGGAGTCCGTCCAGCGGTTGCCGGCCGGGTGGTCGGCGACCTTGAGGTCGCCGCAGCCGGCGGCGCTGCCGCAGTGGTTCTGCTGGTCGATCCAGGCGTACGTGCCCATGATGTCCAGCTTCTCCTTGGCCTCCTCGGGGTCCAGGGCGCTGGGGAGGGAGCCGTTGGCGTAGCCGAGGTAGTTCTGCACCGCGAAGTGCGGGCGCTTCCCGACCCCGACGTCCGCCGCGTAGGCGGCGGTCGCGGCCTGGACGAAGCGGGCGCCGTAGAAGTGGTCCTGGTGGTCGGCGTAGTGCCCGGTGTCGGGGCGGCGGCCGGGGGTCGGGTCCTGGGAGCGGACGGTGGTGGGTGCGTACTGCTCCAGGATGCCCACCAGGGTCTGGACGACCTGGTCCTTCGTGTACGCGAACCGCTGCGTGACGGGGCTGCCGGAGGCGAGCATCGACTCCAGGCGCGCGACCTTGCCGTCCCAGAGGCCGCGCAGGCTGTCGGGGACGTCGGCGTGGACGTTGCCGGCCTCGCGGAGCTGGAGCCAGACCAGGTTGATGTGGGGCTTGGCGACGAGTACGTCGACCTCGGCCCGGCCGCCGCCCCTGGTCGGGACGACGGTGCGCTGCCAGGCGCTGCCGCGGTCGCCGGTGGCCATCCTCGCGTAGGCGGCGCGTATGCCGTTCTGGCGGGCCTCGGCGTAGGCGGGTTTGTCGGGCCGGGTGCCGGCCTCCTTCGCCGCGACGGCGTTCACGCCGTCGGCCTCGCCGGAGGTGAGGTAGACCGAGGTCACGGGGTGGCCGGCGGCTATGGAGTACCGCAGGTCGGGGTTCATGAAGTACAGGTCGTCGTCGGGGTGCGCCACGATCTGGAGCACCCGGCCGGGATCGGGGACGGCGGCGGGCGCCGCGAGGGCGCCGGCCGCGCTGTCGGGGGCGGCCGGGGCGGCGAGCCGGCCGAGGGCCTCGTTGCCGCGGAGCAGGAGCATGCCGGCGGCGACCGTGGCGGCGGCGACGGCGACGACCGCGACGAGCCGTGAGCGGCGGGCGCCGCCCGTACCGTGGCCCGCCCCCGTCCGGGCCGGGTCAGCCGCATCCGGGGCCAGGTCCGGGGCTGGGGCCCAACTCCCCGCCGGGTCAACCGCATCCGGGTGCTCGGCCCAACCCCCGGGGGAGTCGGTCGGGTACGGGATCCGGGGCCGGCCGCCCGCCGGGCCGGGCGTGCGGGTGCCGGGGTGGGCGTCGGACATGGGGTGGCTCCTCGTGGCCGGTGGGCGGGGAGCGGGCCGGCCCCGTCATGCCCTCACGCGTCACGTCATCGGTACGGGCTCACCGAGCAATCTGATGATCACACAAGCGCCCTCATGGTACGCACCGCCCCGCGCCGGTGAGTCGAACGCCTGCTCCGGCTAGGCTCGGACCAGGCACGTCACGCACTGGAAGCGACAACCGCGGGAGGCGGCGGGATGACAGTCCCGGGACGCAGGAGCAGCACGTTCAGCAGGCTGCTCCGCAGCGGCTTCACCGATCCCTCGACCGCCGCCCGGCTGCTGGAGTCCGAGGCGCTGGCCGCCGTCCGTACCGACCCGGTGCTCCTCGACGCGCTCGGCGCCACCGCCGATCCGGACCTCGCCCTGTTCGGCCTCGTCCGGCTCGCCGAGGCGCAGGAGGACGAGGAGCGGCCGCTGCTCCTCGGCACCCTGGTCAGTGCCAAGCCGCTCCGCGACCGGCTGCTCGGCGTGCTCGGCGCCTCCGAGGCCCTGGGCGACCACCTCGCCCGCCACCCCCGCGACTGGCAGACCCTCGTCACCTACGAGGCCGCCGACCTGCACCCCGGCCTGCCGGAGTTCGAACGCGGGCTCGCCGACGCCCACGACCCCGTGGCCCTGCGCGTCGCCTACCGCCGCTGCCTGCTCTCGATCGCCGCCCGCGACGTCTGCGGCACGATAGACGTCGCCCAGACCGCCGCCGAGCTCGCGGACCTCGCCACCGCCACCCTGCGCGCCGCGCTGCGCATCGCCTCCGCCGCCGCCCCCGAGGACGCCGCCCGCTGCCGCCTCGCCGTCATCGCCATGGGCAAGTGCGGCGGCAACGAACTGAACTACGTCTCGGACGTCGACGTCATCTTCGTCGGCGACGCGCCCCCCGGCGCCGACGAGGGCAAGGCGCTCCAGGCCGCCACCCGCCTCGCCTCCCACCTGATGCGGATCTGCTCCGAGACCACCGTCGAGGGCACCATCTGGCCCGTCGACGCCAACCTCCGCCCCGAGGGCAGGAACGGCCCCCTGGTCCGCACCCTCGCCTCACACCTCGCCTACTACCAGCGCTGGGCCAAGACCTGGGAGTTCCAGGCCCTGCTCAAAGCCCGCGCCGTGGCCGGCGACCCCGAGCTCGGCGCGCAGTACATCGACGCCATAAGCCCCCTGGTCTGGCAGGCCGCCGAACGCGACAACTTCGTCCCCGACGTGCAGAAGATGCGGCGCCGCGTCGTCGACAACATCCCCGCCGCCCAGGTCGACCGCGAGCTGAAACTCGGCCCCGGCGGCCTGCGCGACGTGGAGTTCGCCGTCCAACTGCTCCAGCTCGTCCACGGCCGCAGCGACGCCACCCTGCACTCCGGCACCACCCTCGACGCCCTGCACGCCCTCGCCGCCGGCGGCTACGTCGGCCGCGCCGACGCCGCCCAGCTGCACGACGCGTACCGCTTCCTGCGCGCCATGGAGCACCGCATCCAGCTCTACCGGCTGCGCCGCACGCACCTCGTCCCCGAGGACGAGGCCGACCTGCGCCGCCTCGGCCGCTCCATGGGCCTGCGCACCGAACCCGTCGCCGAGCTCAACAAGGCCTGGCGCCGGCACGCCTCCGTGGTCCGCCGGCTGCACGAGAAGCTGTTCTACCGGCCGCTGCTCGACGCCGTCGCCCAGCTCACCCCCGGAGAGACCCGGCTCTCGCCGCGCGCCGCCGGCCAGCGCCTGGAGGCCCTCGGGTACGCCGACCCCGTCGCGGCCCTGCGCCACCTCGAAGCCCTCGCCTCCGGCGTCACCCGCAAGGCCGCCATCCAGCGCACCCTGCTGCCGGTGCTCCTCGGCTGGTTCGCCGACTCCGCCGACCCGGACGCCGGGCTGCTCAACTTCCGCAAGGTCTCCGACGCCCTCGGCAAGACCCCCTGGTACCTGCGGCTGCTGCGCGACGAGGGCGCCGCCGCCGAGAACCTCGCCCGTGTCCTGTCCGCCGGCCGCCTCGCCCCCGACCTGCTGATGCGGGCCCCCGAGGCCGTCGCCCTGCTCGGCGATCCCGAAGGCCTCCAGCCCCGTACGCACGAGGCCCTGGAGCAGGAGGTACTCGCCGCCGTCGGGCGCGCCGGGAACCCGGAGGCCGCCGTCGCCGCCGCCCGGGGGGTGCGCCGCCGCGAGCTCTTCCGCACGACCGCCGCCGACATCATCGGCTCGTACGGCACCGAGGAGAATCCCGCCGAGGAGGACCACGGGGCCCTCGTCGACCGGGTCGGCGGCGCGGTCTCCGACCTGACCGCCGCGACCATCGCCGGAGCCCTGCGCGCCGCCGTCCAGAGCAGCTACGGCGACACCCTGCCGACCCGTTTCGCCGTCATCGGCGTGGGCCGCTTCGGCGGGCACGAGCTCGCCTACGGCTCCGACGCCGACGTCCTGTTCGTGCACGAGCCGCGCGAGGGCGTCGGCGAGCAGGAGGCCGCGAAGGCCGCCCAGAGCGTCATCACCGAGATGCGCAGGCTGCTGCAGCTGCCCTCGACGGACCCGCCGCTGCTCATCGACGCCGACCTGCGCCCCGAGGGCCGTTCCGGCCCGCTGGTCCGCACGCTGCCGTCCTATGCGGCGTACTACCGGCGCTGGTCCCTCACCTGGGAGAGCCAGGCCCTGCTGCGCGCCGAACCGGTGGCCGGCGACGAGGACCTGGGCCGCCGGTTCATCGACCTGGTCGACCCGCTGCGCTACCCGGCCGAAGGCCTCGGCGAGGACGCCGTGCGGGAGATCCGCCGGCTCAAGGCGCGCATGGAGACGGAGCGGATGCCGCGCGGCGCCGACCCGACCCTGCACACCAAACTCGGCCGGGGCGGCCTCAGCGACGTCGAGTGGACGGTCCAGCTGATGCAGATGCGGCACGCCTGGGCCGAGCCGGGCCTGCGCACCACCCGGACCCGGAGGGCCCTGGCCGCCGCGCACGCGGCCGGGCTGATCCCGACCGAGGAGGCGCAGATCCTGGACGAGGCCTGGGTCCTGGCCACCCGGGTCCGCAACGCCGTCATGCTGGTCCGGGGCCGGGCGGGGGACACCTTCCCGTCCGAGGCCCGCGAACTGGGGGCGGTGGGCCGCTACCTCGGCTACGCGGAGGGCACGGTCGGCGAGATGCTCGACGACTACCGGCGCATCACACGGCGGGCGCGGGCGGTGGTGGAGGAGCTGTTCTACGGGGCGTAGGCCGAACCGGCACCGGCGCCCCGGCCGGCCTCAGGCGCGGCGGAAGCGGTTCAGCACGGCCGCCGCCGGATGCGGGCCGGTGTGCTCGGGATGGCGCGGCAGCCGGTGCGGCAGGGACCCGTACCAGCCGCGCGACACGGCGTAGCCGAAGGTCAGGCAGAGCATGCCGCCCACGGCGTCGAGCCAGAAGTGGTTGGCCGTGGCCACGATCACGACGAGGGTCAGCGTCGGGTAGAGCAGGCCCAGGATCCGGGCCCAGGGGGCGGAGGCGACCGCGAAGATCGTCAGCCCGCACCAGAGCGACCACCCTATGTGCATCGAGGGCATCGCCGCGTACTGGTTGGACATGTGCTTGAGGTTCCCGGAGGCCATGGAGCCCCAGGTGTGGTGGACCAGCACGGTGTCGATGAAGTCCTGCCCGTTCATCAGCCGGGGCGGCGCGAGCGGGTAGAGGTAGTAGCCGACCAGCGCCACGCCCGTGGTGGCGAACAGGACGAGCCGGGTGGCCGCGTAACGGCCGGGATGGAAACGGTAGATCCACACCAGGACGCCGATGGTCACCACGAAGTGCAGCGTGGCGTAGTAGTAGTTCATGCCCACGATCAGCCAGGTCACCGAGTTCACGGCGTGGTTGACCGACTGCTCCACGGCGATCCCCAGGGACCGCTCGACGTCCCAGATCCAGTCGGCGTTCGCGAGGGCGGCGGCCTTCTGCTCGGGTACCGCGTTGCGGATGAGCGAGTAGGTCCAGTAGCTGATCGCGATGAGGGCGATCTCGAACCAGATACGCGGTCGGCGCGGGGCGCGCAGCCGTTCCAGGAGGGTGCGCGGGCGTGCCGGGCGGGGCTCACTCTCGGTCACGGTGGGTGACGAGAGGTCCGTCCGGGTTTCCAGTGTCTTCACGCTCGCTTCACCCATGGGGAGAGAGTCTGCCAGATGCGTACTCGCCTCCGATCATCCCTTGGGACGGTCTTCGGCGCAGCCCGTAGGTCCTGCGGAGGAGGGGCGGCCCGGGGGTGCCGGGGGTGCGAGCGCTCAGGAGCGGCGGCGCTGTCCCGGTCCCGCGGCCGTGGAGCCGCGCACCACGAGCTCGGGCAGGAAGACGAACTCGCTGTGCGGGGCGGGCGTACCGCCGATCTCCTCCAGCAGGGTCCGTACGGCCGCCTGCCCCATGGCCAGCACGGGCTGCCTGATGGTGGTCAGCGGCGGGTCCGTGAACGCTATGAGCGGCGAGTCGTCGAAGCCGACGACCGACACGTCCTGCGGCACCCGCAGCCCCTGCTGCCGGGCGGCCCGGATCGCCCCGAGCGCCATCATGTCGCTCGCGCAGACGACCGCCGTGCAGCCGCGCGAGATCAGTGCGGCAGCGGCCGCCTGGCCGCCCTCCAGCGTGTACAGGGAGTGCTGGACGAGTTCCTCGACCTCGGCGTCACCGAGCCCGAGCCGCTCCTTCATGCCGAGCCGGAAGCCCTCGATCTTGCGCAGCACCGGGACGAACCGCTTCGGGCCGACCGCGAGCCCGATCCGGGTGTGCCCGAGGGCGGCGAGGTGCGTGACGGCGAGCTGCATCGCGGCCCGGTCGTCCGGGGAGACGAAGGGGGCCTGCACCTTGTCGGAGAAGCCGTTGATGAGGACGTACGGGACGCCCTGTCCGCGCAGTTGGTCGTAGCGGCCCATGTCGGCGGTGGTGTCGGCGTGCAGGCCGGAGACGAAGATGATCCCGGAGACGCCCCGGTCGACGAGCATCTCGGTCAGCTCGTCCTCGGTGGACCCGCCCGGGGTCTGCGTGGCCAGCACCGGGGTGTACCCCTGCCGGGTCAGCGCCTGGCCGATGACCTGGGCGAGCGCGGGGAAGATGGGGTTGTCCAGCTCGGGGGTTATCAGCCCGACGAGGCCGGCGCTGCGCTGGCGCAGCCGCACGGGCCGTTCGTAGCCGAGCACGTCGAGCGCGGCCAGCACGGACTCACGGGTGCCCGCGGCCACACCGGGCTTGCCGTTGAGCACGCGGCTGACTGTGGCTTCGCTGACCCCCGCCTGGGCTGCGATGTCGGCTAGCCGTGCGGTCACGGGATTGGACTGTACCGGTCGCACGTTCAGATTGCCCACCACGTGCAGGAATCCGGCGGGAGCAGCACGGTACGGCCGTCGGTCTCCACGGGCGAGCTGGAGAGTACGGGACGTCCGGGCGCGGGCAGTCCGACGGGTTCCGGGCGGCTGTTGAGGGTGCAGGCGAAGCCGGGCCGGGTGAACAGGAGCACCCCGTCGGGGGCGGGCAGCCAGCGCATGCCGCCGCCGGTCGCGTCCCCGGCGTCCCCGGCGTCCCCGGCCGCCGGGGAGTCCCACGCGTCGGCGGCCTCGTCCGCGGGGGGCCGTGACCGGCCGGCCTCCGGCGCGCCCAGGCCCGGCAGGGCGCGGCGCAGCTCCAGGGCGGCCCGGTAGAGCTCCAGGGTGGAGTGCGGGTCGCCGGTCTGCGCGGCAACGCTGAGGCCGCCCCAGCCGGCGGGCTGCGGGAGCCAGGTGCCGGCCGGCCCGAAGCCGTACGGGGGCTCGGTGCCGCACCAGGGGATCGGCACCCGGCAGCCGTCCCGCAGCCCCTCCTGCCCGTCGGCGTCCGGCCCGGCGGCGTCCGGCCCGGCGGCGGGCCGCGGCACGACCGCCCCCGCCCCGGGGACCGAGGCCGCCCCCGCCCCCGTGGCCGCCCCCGGCGCCGGGCGGCGGCGCCGGTACGCCGGGTCCTGGCGTTCCTCGTCGGGCGGGTCGAGGACCTCGGGGAGGCCGAGCTCCT
>NZ_JBHXRU010000058.1:0-41196 GCF_042716255.1 Streptomyces sp. NPDC058662
GCCGGGTGTTTTGGCTTTCTTGCCCTCCGGGGGCCGCGGCGTCTGCCCCGGCCGTGTCTGCCGGGTTCGCCCGGGGCGCCCCGCCCCCCCGCGGGCCCACCCGCGTCCGGGGCCCGGGGACGCCGGCCAAGCGCGTGCGCGGGGCCGGGGGCCGCCCGGGCCGTCGCTCTCCGAGCCTGCCGCCGCCGGGCCGGGTTCGCCGAGGCGGGTCAGCCCCCGGGCCGGGTCCGCGGAGGCGGGGTCAGTCCCCGAGGCGGGTCAGCCGCCGAACAGGGCGTCCTGGGCTGCCTCGCGCGCTGCCAGGCGGGCCCCTGCCAGGACGGCGGGGCCGCCCAGGCTCGTGGCGCGGACCTGGGTGGGGAGCGGGGTGAGGGTCGACAGCCGCGCGGCGACCCGGTCCGCGAGGGCGGGGCCGCCGGCGCGGCCGAGCTCGCCGGCGAGGACCACGCAGCCGGGGTCCAGGACGGCCGCGACGGCCGCCGCCCCCAGGGCCAGGCGCTCGGCCAGGACGTCGAGGAACGGCTCCCCCGCGGCCCCGGCGACGGCCTCCTCGGCCGTGCCGCGGAACCCGTGGGCGGCGGCCAGGGCGGTCACGGCGTCCCGGCCGGCCAGGGCGTGGAACCCGCCCGCGCAGCCGGTGGCCGAGGGCAGCCCGCCCGTGCCCGGCACCGGCAGGAAGCCGATCTCGCCGGCCCCGCCGGACGCGCCCCGGCGCAGTCGGCCGTCCAGGACCACGGCGGCGCCCACCCCGGCGCCGAGCCACAGCAGGACGAAGGAGTCCACGTCGTGTGCGACACCCAGCCGCTGCTCGGCGAGGGCCGCCAGGTTGGTCTCGTTCTCGACCACCACCACGGCGGGCAGGCTCCGCTGGAGGGCCGACACCAGGCCGCGGTGCCAGGCCGGCAGCCCCGTGGTGTCGCGGAGCTCTCCGGTGGCCGGGGCGACCAGGCCGGGGGCGCCGACGACGACGGTGTGCAGGGCCTCGGCCCCCGCCTCGCGGGCGGTGCGCAGCAGGGCCTCCACCGCGTCGGCGGGGGCACCCACGGGCAGCGCCGCCTCGGCCAGGGAGCGGCCGAGGAGGTCGGTGACCACGGCGGTGACACTGTCCGTACGCACGTCCAGGGCAGCCAGGTGGGCCCGGTGGGCGACGATCCCGTAGAGCTTGGCGTTGGGTCCGCGGCGCTCCGCGCCGGACTCGCCGGCGACCTCGACGAGTCCGGCGTCGATGAGCCGTTCGACGAGGTCGGCGACCGAGGGGCGGGAGAGGCCGGTCCTGGTCTTCAGCTGGGTGGCCGTCAGCGGCCCCGCCTCCTGCAGGAGGCGCAGGGCGAGGCGGTCGTTGAGGGCGCGGGCCGTACTGGGCGAGGCGGGGGACGGGGGCGGGCCGGCGGGGGTCGGGAGGGCCTGGGCAGGAGTCACGGCGCCCATCCTAGGGAGATCGGGCCACTAACTATCAGGCAGGGTCCCTGATAGTTTACTGCCCATGACCGGGGAAACCGACCTCAGCCCGGCGCGCCTGCGCCATGCCCGTTTCGCGATCGCGGCCGTATTCTGCGCCCACGGCGCCGTGACCGGCTCCTTCGCCACCCGCATCCCCTGGATCCAGGACCACGCCCAGCTCAGCGCCGGCACCCTGGGCCTGGCGCTGGCCTTCCCCGCCCTCGGGGCGGCGCTCGCGATGCCGCTGGCCGGCCGGATCAACCACCGCTTCGGCGCCCGCGCCGCACTGCGCGCGCTGCTGGCGCTGTGGACCCTGTCCCTCGTCCTGCCGAGTCTCGCGCCCAACCTGCCGGTGCTGTGCGTCGCCCTGTTCGTCTACGGGGCCACCTCCGGCATGTCGGACGTGGCCATGAACGCCCTCGGCGTGGAGACGGAGAACCGGCTCGGCCGCTCGATCATGTCCTCGCTGCACGGCATGTGGAGTGTGGGCGCGCTGGTCGGCTCGGCCGCCGGCACGGTCGCCGCGCACCTGGGGACCGACGCGCGGCTGCACCACCTGGTGGCGGCGTTCGCGCTGACCGCCGCCGCGCTGGTCGCCGTACGCGGGGTGCTGGACCTGAGGAGCGGTCAGGGGGACCAGGCTCCGCCGCACTTCGCGCTGCCTCCGCGCTCCGCGCTGATGATCGGCGCCATCGGGTTCTGCGCGGTCTTCGCGGAGGGCGCCAGCCTGGACTGGTCGGCGGTCTACCTCCGGGACGTACTGCACACGGACGCCGGTCTCGCGGCGGCCTCCACCACCGCCTTCGCACTCACCATGGCGGTCGCCCGGCTCGTCGGGGACCGCGTGGTGGACCGGTTCGGGGCGGTGCCCACGGTCCGCGTGGGCGGAGTACTGGCGACCTGCGGCGGGCTGCTCGTGGTCGGGGTGCGGCATCCGGTGGCGGCCATGGCGGGCTTCGGGCTGATCGGGCTCGGCATCGCCGTCGTGGTCCCGCTGGCCTTCGCGGCCGCGGCGCGCAGCGGGCCGGCTCCCGCGCAGGCCATCGCCGGGGTCGCGACGATCACGTACACCTCGGGCCTGATCGCGCCGTCCGCCATCGGCGCGGTGGCCGACGCCACCTCGCTGGTCGTGTCCTTCGGGCTGGTCACGCTGCTGGCCTTCGCGCTGGTCGTGGGGGCCGCGGTGCTGCGGCAGAAGCCGGCCGTGGGGCAGGGTGGGGCGCGGACCTCGGAGGAGGCGGGACCGCCCCATCAGGACGAACCCGCCAGAACCCGGCCGTAACATACGGCGGGCCGCGGCAGCGCGACGCGCTCCGCCGCGGCCTCGACGTGTGATCGGCCGGAGAAACGGAGCGGAACATGGGCCTCGGCGTGCGCTGGACCCTGCACGGAGACGGGCGGACCCCCGCCCCCGGCGCGGTGGTGCGGCCGGACGAGCGGCTGTCGTGGCCGCGGACCGCGGGGCTCGGCGCCCAGCACGTCGTGGCGATGTTCGGCGCGAGTTTCGTCGCTCCGGTCCTGATGGGCCTGGACCCGAACCTCGCCATCATGATGTCCGGTGTCGCCACCGCGATCTTCCTCCTGGCCACGCGCGGCCGGGTGCCGTCGTACCTGGGCTGCTCGCTCTCCTTCGTCGGCGTGGCGGCGGCGATCCGGGCGTCGGGCGGGAACAGCGCGGTCGTCACGGGCGCCGTCCTCGTCGTCGGCGCGGCGCTCTTCCTGGCCGGACTCGCCGTGCAGCGCTTCGGCGCGCGGATCATCCACGCGGCGATGCCGCCGGTGGTGACCGGCGCGGTCGTCATGCTGATCGGCTTCAACCTGGCGCCGGTGACGGCGTCGACGTACTGGCCGCAGGACCAGTGGACGGCCCTGCTGGTCATGCTGTTCACGGGGCTCGCGGTGGTGTGCCTGCCCGGCTTCTGGTCGCGCATCGCGATCTTCCTCGGGCTGCTGTTCGGGTACGGGATCTCCTGGGTGTTCGACCTGGTCTTCGGCAAGATCCACTCGACCGTGGGCGGGCCGGAGGCCGTGGACCACTGGCGGCTGGACCTGTCCGGCGTCGGCAAGGCCGACTGGATCGGGCTGCCCGCCTTCCACGCCCCGGCCTTCCAGTGGTCGGCCATCCTGATCGCCCTGCCCGTGGTGATCGCTCTGATCGCCGAGAACGCCGGCCACATCAAGGCGGTCGGGGAGATGACGGGCGACCCTCTCGACGACAAGCTCGGTACGGCGATCGCCGCCGACGGCGCCGCGTCCATGCTCTCCACCGCGGTGGGCGGCCCGCCGAACACCACCTACTCCGAGAACATCGGCGTGATGGCGGCCACCCGCGTCTACTCCACGGCCGCGTACTGGGCGGCGGCGGGCTTCGCGCTGCTGTTCGGCCTGTGCCCCAAGTTCGGCGCGGTCGTGGCGGCGATCCCGGGCGGGGTGCTCGGCGGCATCACGGTCATCCTGTACGGCATGATCGGCCTGCTCGGCGCCCAGATCTGGATCAACGGCGGGGTGGACCTGCGCAATCCGCTGAACCTGGTGCCGGCCGCGGCGGGCATCATCATCGGCGTCGGCGGGGTCACGCTGCGGATCACCGACAGCTTCGAGCTCGGCGGCATCGCGCTGGGCACCATCGTGGTGATCACGGGCTACCACGCGCTGCGCTTCTTCGCCCCGGCGCACCTCAAGGGGCAGGAGCCGCTGCTGGACGCGGGCACCTCCGCGTACGACGATCCGGACGGCGGGGACACGCGTCGTTGACGCGGTTTCGCCCGAACCGGCGAAGTGTACGGCCAAGTTCCCCGGATCCGCGCCGGCGCCTGCGACCCTGCCTCCCATGGAAGCGGTGCTGGCGCGGATGCGCGCCCTGGACGAGCGGCTCCCGCCGCAGGACGGTGTCGCCGTCTTCAACGGGGTCTACCTGACGGTGACACAGACCCTGCACCGGCGTATCGAGCGCGGGGGCTTCCCCGCGCCGAGGGCCGCGCGGACCCTCGGCGTCCGCTTCGCGGAGCGGTACCTGGCGGCGGTGGAGTCGGCGGCCGACGGGCACCGGGCGGTCCCGGCGTGCTGGCGTCCGCTGTTCCAGTACCGGCGCCACCCCGGCGTACGCCCGCTCCAGCACGCCCTGGCCGGCATCAACGCGCACATCGGCCACGACCTGGCCCTCGCGGTGGTCTCCACCTGCCGAGCCCTGGACTGCGCGCCGGCGGCACTGGAAGCCGACTTCGACCGGGTCGGCGACACCCTGGTCACGCTGGAGGAACGCATCCGCGAGGACCTGATGCCGGGTCCGGACCTGCTGGAGATCGCCGACCCGCTGACCCACCTGCTCGGTTCGTGGAGCCTGGACCGCGCCCGCTCGGGCGCGTGGGCGGCGGCCCGCCTGCTGTGGACCCTGCGCCGCTCCCCCGACCTGGCACAGGAGTTCACCGAATCCCTCGACGCGGGCGTCGGCCTGGTGAGCCGCTGCCTCCTGACCCCCCTCCCGGCCCCCCTCCCCACCCGAAGCCCCTGCCCGGCACTCTTCGCACCCCACGACCGGGCCTCGTAACGTGCCGGGACGCGGCGCGGGGCCGGCCCCGCCACGACATCGTGGCGGAGTCGACCCCGCTCCTTCGGAATCTGCCGGGTACGGCGGATACGGCTGTTACGGCTGGTAGATGTCCTTCCAGGCGCTCCAGTGGCCGTTGGACGCGCGGGTGGTCTGGCTGATGGTGCCGTTGGCGATGGCGGTCAGCCGGAAGCCGTCCCCGGCCGGAGTGCCCAGGAGCTTGCGGATGTAGCCGGGGTTGCCCACGGACGCCGTCACGTCCCCCCACACACTCCAGGTGCCGTCCACGCGGCGGGTGGTGTGGTAGACGCGGCCCTCGGCAGCGGCGGCGAGCTGGAACTCGGCGCCGGTACCCGTGCTGGCCGAGGCCTCGATCGAGGCCAGCGGAGTCGCGATGGGCAGCTGGGCGAAGGGGTGCCAGTTGCCGGGAGCGATCTGGGCGGAGTGGTGCGCGAGGCCCCCCGAGAGGATCGCCATGTGCGGCTGGCCGTTCACTGCGGCGAGGGTGACCTGGTCGAGCTGCGCGGGGGTACCCGGGACGAGCCGCCAGGGGTCCCAGCGATCGGGGTAGCGGGTCGTCAGGTAGACCTTGCCGTCCGCGACCGCGGCGACGACCATGTTCCAGCCGTCCTGGGCCGCGGCGATCTGAGTCACACCGGCCAGGCCCCCGGCGGCCGCGGTGGCGTCGCCCCAGGGCTGCCAGGCGGTGGGGAGGCGTACGGCGTGGTGGATCTTCCCGCCGGTCAGCGCCAGGACGTGGAGCTGGCTGTCGGCGCCGATGGTGGCCACCTGCTCGACGTTCGCGAGTTCGCCGATTTCCGGCGTGGTGTCCTGGACGCTGCCCCCGGTGAACCCGTGCCACACGCGCCCGCCGGCGACGGCGACCATGTGGCTGCCCTGGGTGGTGGTGGCGTCGGCCAGCGAGGTGGCTGTGTTGTTGTCGTCCCACTGGATACCGCTGTTCAGCGTGGCCAGGGAGTCGTTGCCCGCCTTGTCGGTGGCGTAGGCCTTGATCTCGTAGCGGCCCTCACCCATCTTCGGCAGGAGCACCGCCGCCTTGCCGTTCCAGGCCTCGACCCGACGCGTGGGTTGGTCCGTGTTGATGCCGAACCGGTAGGCCTGGACGTGGTCCCCGCCCTCGGCGCCTTCGGCGGTGAAGGTGGCGATGCCCCTCTCCGGGTCGATGTCGACCTTCGGTGCGGGCGGGGCGGTCCGCTTCACGGTGAACCGGCCGCCGCCTTCCCAGCGGGACGCGCTGGTGCCGTCGTCGGCCTGGACCTCCCAGGCGTACGACTCGTCCCAGGGCAGCCACCCGTCGGGAAGGCGGAAGTCTGCGAGACCACCGCTGGGAACGCTGACTGTGCCCTCGTTGAACCAGCCACCACGGTCGACGTAGTGCACGCGGAACCGGGCCGTCACGTTTCCGCTGTCGGGGTCCGAGATCCGCGCGCGCAGATGCACACCGTCGGCGAGATTGTTCTTGCCGATGTAGCCCTGGGCAGTCGGCTGCGGAGTCATGTGCAGCTCACCGGGGGTGTTCGGCGTCTGGTTGTACTCGATGGAGAGGGTGGCGCTGTTGAGGAACTTCTTCCAACCGTAGGTGTCGGACTCGTTCTCCGCCTTCAAGCCCAGCGTGACGTCGCGCCAGCCGCCCGCGGCCGCCTCCCTCATCTTGCCGGTGACGTCGAACTCGACACCGCCGGCCGGGCAGTTGGGACCCCAGCCCTTGGACGTGTTCACCGTGGCCAGGTGCTGGTTCCAGCCCGGCTGCGCGTTCCACGTGGTGTTGGCGCTGATCGCGCCGGTGAACCAGAGCTGTACCGGTCGGGCGTCGCAGGACCAGGACCATTCGAGCCGGGTGGAGAACGTGCCGCGGATGACGTTCTTGCCCGCGAAGCCCGACGTGTCCATCTGGTAGATCGACCGGGAGAGCCCGTTGCTCTCGTTCTCGTAACCGACGCGTGCCAGCTCGTTCTTGTTCCAGAACGCCGTGCCCGGGAACTTCTTGTACACACGCGTCCAGTTGACCCGGCCGCCGCTCATCCAAGGGTCGATGAAGACCGGGTAGACGGTCTCCCTGCCCTTGAGCAGCTTCTGGTCCGGGACCACCTTCAGGGTGGAGCCGTCGACCTTGGTGGCCATCGCGGCCTGCTTCGCGTTCAGGCCCGGCTCCCACGCCGTGGAGGCGCTGCCGTCCTGGGCGGCGGGGGCGGCGGGGGCGGCAGGAGCGCCGGCGCTCGGCGCGGAGAGGACGCTCCGGGCCGCCGAGGCGACCTTCTGCTGCCCGGCGGTCGGCGTCGACTCCCACATGGTCGGGGTCGGCCCGCCGAAGACGATCTGTCCGGCCGCGTCCTTCGCGGTCAGGTTCCCCTGCCCGTCTGCGGCCACGGTCAGGTTCTTGGTCCTGAGGCCGAAGCCGATCTCCGCCAGCTTCGGATGCGCGGCCGCCTCGGCCGACTTCACCTCAAGCACCTGGGAGAAGCCCTCGATACCGGCGCGGACCTTCAGGTCCACCCCCGGAAGCACCTCGGGGTAGGTCGCCGTGTCTCCGCTGATCCGCGGCTTGGGCAGAGCCTGGGGCCAGGTCAGGGATATCTCCTTGTCCCCGTCGGTCAGGCTCACCAGGGGGCCCGTGCCGCCACCGGACAGCGAGAGAGGAAGGAGCGAGGCCTTGGGCGTCAGTACTCCCTTCGCCGAGACCTGGAGGGAGGCGTCGAGGTCGGCCCACTTCCCGCCCTTCTTGACCCACTTGGGGCTCGTGTGGCGCTCCAGGGTGAAAGTGCCGGAGGGGTTGGCGAGGGTGCGGGTGTCCTCCGTCCGCTTCTCCAGGATCTCCACCGGCTGCCCGCTGGAACGTGCGCTGTCCTGCGCCTTCTGCTCCGGCGTCAGACCCTGAGCGGCCGCGGCCACAAGAACCGCGGGCGTGGGACTGGCGTGGGCGGGCGTCAGGGTGACGCACAGGCCGGTGAGCGCGACCACGGACAAGGCCTGGAGCCAGGCCTGTGGTCTGCGTGGGCTCCTCAAGGGAGGGGCGGAGTGCATGGCGAAACCATCCAAGGGTGACTGCGATCGGAACGGCGGCCGCCTGGTCGGCGGCGCGCGGCGATAGTTCGGGGGTTCCGCGTCCTAGCGGGTGGGTGACCGGAGGCGAGCCGAAGATCACACCCAGAACCTTACGGAACTAGATCATACTTATACTCAGACTTGACCTTCTCCGGGGTTTGAAACTCAACCGGCACTAATTCGCCCATTCCTGCCGCGAGTCTCGCCATCGAGCCGGGCCCGGATCCTCAGATTCTTGAGGCATATATGACCTTCACATGATTGATCGTTTACTGTGTGCGTGATAGGTGCACCGATCATCGGTGCACCTCGTTCTGCACAGAGGAACCGTGTGAGTCCGTCACAGATACCCCGGAGATCCGAGCCACATTGGATCTCCGACAATGTATGGAACTGGCCCAAGTACATTCGCCGTTCCGCACAGACCATCGCCGTCACGGTCAGCTCCGCCCTGCTGGTCTCGGCCGGCGTGAGCGCCGCGGCGGCGGCAGCCGAGCCGTTCAAGGTACGGGGCACCCAGACCGAGCCGGTACTCGTCGGCGCCGGAGTCCCGGTGCAGGTCCCGCCGAAGAACGAAGCGGCGCAGAACGCCCAGAAGAAGGCTCCCAAGGTCTCCTGGCCCAAGGGCGGCGAAGCCCTGGTGAAGCCCGGTACCACCGCGGCCGCACGCGCGGAGGCCCCTGCCGGCCGCAGTGACGTTGGCGGTCTGCCGGTCGGGATCCGTTCCACGGCGGTCCCGTTCACCCGGGCGGGGGCGGCGGCCGCACCGGCCGCACCGGCCAACGTGAAGGTTTCCGTCAAGAACCAGGCGCACGCCGAGAAGGCCGGCGTCAACGGTGTGCTGATGAGCGTGGAGCCGGGCGCGGGTGCGCCCACTCCAGGCAAGGTCGAACTCGCTGTGGACTACTCGGCGTTCGCCGGGGCCTTCGGTGCGAACTTCGCGGGCCGCATGCGCGTGGTGCAGTATCCGGCGTGTGTGCTGACCACTCCGGAAAAGACCGAGTGCCAGACCGGTACCCCGGTCGACAGCGGAAATGACGTCAAGAACAAGACGCTGACCGCCCGAATCGCCCTGACCGACACCGGCGCCGGTACGAGCACCGGCACGACCACCGGCGGGAAGGCACCGCAGCAGCTCTCCGCGCGAAGCGCGGCCGCCGCGGCTCCGATGGTCCTGGCCGCCGAGGGCGGCGACTCCGGCACCGGCGGAGACTTCAAGGCGACCCCGCTCGCCCCCACATCGAGCTGGCAGGCCGGCGGGGCATCCGGTGACTTCAACTGGACCTACCCCATGTCCACCCCGGAGGCTCCGGGCGACCTCTCTCCCGAGCTCGGGCTGAACTACTCCGCCCAGAGCGTGGACGGCCGCATGGCCGCGAGCAACACCCAGCCCTCGCAGGTCGGTGACGGCTTCGAGATCACCTCCGGCGGTTTCATCGAGCGGCGCTTCCAGCCCTGCTCGGACGTCCCCGGCTCAGGAGTGAGCTTCAAGGACGGCAAGGGCGACCTGTGCTTCGCCTCCGAGAACGCCATGCTGTCGCTGAACGGCTCGGGCACCGAGCTCGTCAGGGATGACGCCACCGGCACCTGGAAGGGTGTCAAGGACGACGGCTCGAAGATCGAGTACTTCACCGGTGCGGCCAACGGGGACGCAGAGGGCGGCTACTTCCGTCTGACCACCGTATCCGGCACGGTCTTCACCTTCGGTCTCAACCGGCCGGGCAACTGGAAGGCCGGTGACCAGGAGACCAACTCCGCCTTCACGGTGCCGCTGTACGGCAAGGACGGCGGCAAGCAGCGCGCCTGGCGGTACAACCTCGACCACGTCTCCGACGTGAGCGGGAACGCGATGGTCTACTACTACGCCAAGGAGACCAACCGCTACGGCGCGGACAAGAAGCTCCAGGGCGTCGAGTACACCCGCGGCGGCCACCTCAGCCGCGTCGAGTACGGCCTGCGGACCGGTGCCGAATACGGGACCAAGGCACCGGCCAAGGTCCTGATGACCACCGCCGAGCGCTGCCTGCCCGGTGCGGACTGCTCGGACGCCAACTTCACCAAGGTGAACGCCAAGAACTGGCCCGACGTCCCCGTCGACCAGTACTGCGCCCCCGGCACCGAGTGCAAGAACCAGCACTCCCCCACCTTCTGGACCCGCAAGCGGTTCTCCGCCGTCACCACCCAGGTGCTCACCCGCGGCGCGTACAAGGACGTCGACCGCTGGGACCTGACCCACTCCTTCCCCCAGACCGGCGACGGGACCAGCAACGGCCTGTGGCTGGCCTCGGTCAAGCACACCGGTAAGACGAACGGCGACCTCAGCACCCCGGAGATCACCTTCTCCGGCCAGCAGCTCGCCAACCGAGTCGACGGTCTGGAGGGCCTGCCGCCCTTCATCCGGTACCGCATCAACGCCATCAGCACCGAGTCCGGCGGCCTGATCGGCGTGACGTACTCCGCTCCCGAGTGCAACCGCGACGGCGTACTGCCGGCCTCCGACGCCGACAACACCCTGCGCTGCTACCCGGTCAACTGGTCCGCACCCGGGCAGCCCATCGGCACGGACGGGCGCCCGAAGCCGTACAAGGACTACTTCCACAAGTACGTCGCCACCCAGATCGTCGAGAACGACCTCGTCGGCGGATCCCCCTCGACCGTCACCCGGTACGAGTACTCCGGCGCTCCGGCCTGGGCCTACGACACCTCAGAGTTCCTCCGCGACACCGAGCGGACCTGGAACCAGTGGCGCGGCTACGGCAAGGTCATCACCCGCACCGGCGACGGCGCCGACCAGCGCACCCGCTCGGAGAACGTGTACTTCCGGGGCCTGGACGGCGACCGCACCGCCTCCGGAGGCACGCGCGGCGTCAAGGTCGCCGACTCCGAGGGCAACCAGATCACCGACCACCTCTCGCAGGCCGGTGGTACCCGGGAGACCCTCACCTACAACGGGGACGGCGGCGCCCTGATCGGCGCGACCGCGTACGAGCCCTTCATCAGCGCTCCGACCGCGACGCGCAACCGCACCGGCACGACGCCGCTCACCGCGCACCGGTTCAACAACGGCGCCGAGCGTACCCGTACGGCCGTCGGGGGCAGTTTCCGGCGCACGGCGGTGGAGAAGACGTACGACGAGTACGGGCTGATCACCAAGGTCAACGACCTTGGAGACACCTCGGCAGGCGGCGACGACCAGTGCACCCGCACCGAGTACGCCCGAGACACCGGCAAGCACCTGCTCGACCTGGTCTCCCGTCAGGAGACCGTGTCCGTTGCCTGCAATGTCGCTGTCCAGCGACCTTCACACGTCATCTCCGATGACCGCACCCACTACGACGGCAAGGGTTTCGGTGAGACCCCCGTCAAGGGCGACGCCACCCGGGCCGAAGAGCTGGCCGAGTACGTCGCTGGCCAGCCACGCTATGTGACCGCCGGTACGGAGAAGTTCGACCAGTACGGCCGCTCCGTCGAGACCGCCGACGCCCTGGGCAACACCTCCAAGACCGCGTACACCCCGGCTACCGGCGAGATGCCGCACCAGGTCGTCACCACCAACCCACTCGGCCACACCGAGACCGACATCATCGACCCGACCCGCGGTCTGACCCTGACCGAGATCGACGGCGACGGTCGGCGGGACGAGTCCGAGTACGACGCCCTCGGCCGCCTGACGAAGGGCTGGAAGGCCGGGCGGACACGGGCCCAGCTGCCCGATGTCGAAATCGCCTACCTGGTCCGCAAGGACGGCCCCTCCGCCGTCACCACCCGCACCCGCCTCGCCGACGACACGTACACCGTCAACCACGAGCTGTACGACGGCCTGATGCGGCCGCGCCAGACCCAGGCCACCCGCGCGGACCTCAACCAGAACACCGAGGCGCGAACGGGCAGGGTCGTCACCGACACGGTGTACGACTCTCGTGGCCTGCAGGTCAAGGAGTCCGGGCCCTACCTGGAGAAGAGCAACCCGAGCACGACCCTGGTATCCGTCCCGGACAACCAGATCATCCGCCAGAACGGCTACCTCTACGACGGTGCCGGACGCAAGACCGCGGACCTGTTCTACAGCCTCGGCGCCGAGAAGTGGCGGACCACCACCCTCTACGAGGGTGACCGTCAACACGTCATCCCGCCCGAGGGCTCCACCGTCACCACCACGATCAGTGACGCCCGGGGCAATGCCGTCGAACTGCGCCAGTACAAGGGCCGTCAGGCCGCCGGCACGTTCGAGAGCACGCGCTACAGCTACGGTCCCGGTGGCGAACTGACCCAGGTCGTCGACCACGTCGGCAACACCTGGACCTACGAGTACGACATGCGCGGCCGCAAGACCAAGGATCACGATCCCGACCGCGGCACCACCGTCTACACCTTCGACGACGGCGACCGGCCCGTCTCGACCAACGACGCCCGAGGCAAGGGCCTCCACCTCTCCTACGACAAGCTCGGCAGGCCGTCCGAACAGCGCGAAGAAGGGCCCACAGGACCGAAGCGTGCCGAGTGGGCATACGACACCCTCTCCAAAGGCCGGCTGACCTCCTCCACCCGTTACACCGACGGGAAGCCTTACACCACGTCCGTTCTGGGCTATGACGGCACCGGAGCAGCGACCGGGTCCAGGACCACGATCCCCGAGGGGCTGGGCAAACTCTCCGGAAGCTACGAGTCCACGGTCGACTACAACAGCACCGGCGACACGGCCTCGCTGCACCTTCCGGCAGCGGGCGGTCTTCCCGCCGAGAAGGTCGACTTCAGCTACAACGCCGCCGGTCTGCCCAGCACCCTCAAGGGTGCGGCGGAGTACATCAGCAACACCAGGTACACGCCCTTCGGCGAGCTCATGCAGTACATGCAGGGCGCCAAGGGCAAGCGGATGATCCACACCAACTACCTGGACGATTCCACCCGCCGCGTCACCAAGTCCTTCGCGGACCGCGAGGTCGCCCCGTTCGAACTGTCCGAGGTCGACTACACCTACGACCCCGCGGGCAACATCACCTCGCTCAGCGAACTGCGGGAGAAGACGACCCGGGACACCCAGTGCTTCCGCTACGACCACCTGCGCCGTATGACGGAGGGCTGGACGGCCAGGGACAGCTGCGCGGGCGGCCCCTCCGCGGCCACCGTCGGTGGAGTCTCGCCCTACTGGCACTCCTACACCTTCGACACGACGGGGAACCGCACCAGCGAGGTCAAGCACGACGTCGGCAGTGGCGAGACGCGGCGTACCTTTACCTTCCCGGCGGCCAAAGGCACGCAGCCGCATGCCCTCAACAGCGTCGACACCGTCGAGCCGACCGGTACCCGCAAGGATTCCTACGCGTACGACGCCACTGGCAACACCACCGTCCGCAAGATCGGCAACTCCGAGCAACGGCTCGAATGGGATGCCGAAGGACAGCTGACCAAGGTCACTGAAGGCACCAAGGTCACCGAGTACGTCTACGACGCCGAGGGCAACCGCCTGCTGCGCAAGGACCCTTCGGGAACCACGCTCTACCTGGGCAGCACCGAGGTGTCCCTGGGTACGGACGGCACCACCAAGGCCACCCGAGGCTACGCGTTCGGCGAGTCGAGCGTTGCCGTCCGGTCCTCGGACGGAAAGCTTTCCTACCTGTCCGCGGACCACCACAACACCGCGACCATCGCGGTGGACGCCGCGGGCTCCATGACCGCCACCCGGCGGGACGTGACCCCCTACGGCGAGACCCGGGGCACCGCGCCCCAGGCATGGGCGGACCAGAAGGGCTTCGTCGGCGGCACCGTCGACGCCTCCACCGGCCTGACCCAGCTCGGGGTGCGCTCCTACGACCCGGCCGCCGGGCGCTTCCTGTCCGTGGACCCGTTGATCGACGTCAACGACCCGCAGCAGATGAACGGGTACGCGTACGGCAACAACAACCCGGTCTCCATCTCGGACCCCGACGGCAAGATCATCCCCATCCTCGTCGGCATAGCCGCGCGGTTGATCGCCCAGCGCATCGCCATGGAGATCGCCCGCCGCGCCGCGATCGAGGCGGCCAAGCGGGCGGCGGCCGAACTGGCCAAACGCCTGGCCCAGGAGGCCGCCAAGAAGGCGGCTGCCGAAGCCGCCAAGAAGGCAGCGGAAGAAGCCGCAAAGAAGGCGGCTGCCGAGGCTGCCAAGAAGGTGGCGGCAGAAGTCGCCAAGAAGCAGGCAGCCAAGCAGGCGGCGCAGCAGGCGGCCAAGAGGCAGGCAGCCAAGCAAGCGGCCAAGAAGCCCGCGCCCAAGGCGGCGCCCAAGCAGACGGCGGCGGCGAAGAAGACCCCGCAAAGACAACAGCCCGCCAAGCAGACGCAGAAGAAGGCCGACCGCTCACCCGACGCCGAGTCGCCCAACGCGCCGGAGAAGTGTCACAGCTTCCTCCCCGGCACCACGGTCCTGATGGCCGACGGGGACCGGAAGAGGATCGAGGACGTCGAGGTCGGCGACTCGGTGGTGGCGACCGACCCGGAGACCGGGGAGACCACGGCCCGGACGGTGCTTGAGACCATCGTCACGGAGGACGACAAGGACTTCGTGGACCTGACGGTCCAAACCCCTGCCGGCGACTCGTCTCTCATCTCGACGACCACCCACCCGTTCTGGGTGGAGCAGCAGAAGGCCTGGGTCGAGGCCGGCGACCTGGCTCCCGGTATGGAGTTGCGGACCGCCGAGGGGCGGTACGTCACGCTGGTCGCGGTCCGGGACTTCCGCCAGCAGCAGCGCACGCACGACCTCGGTGTCGAAACGGTCCACAGCTACCACGTCGGGGCCGGGTCCGCGGACCTCCTCGTCCACAACTGTGACGGCGACGGCGGCTCGAAGCCAAAGCGCGCTCCGGAGATCGAGCACGGTCCGTACGACAGCTTCGAGCAGGCCCGCAACAAGGCGCTGGAGATCCTGGGTGAGGTGGACGAATCCACCCGGGAGCCCTACAAGGGACGCCTTGAGGCCTCCGCGCTGTTCGGTAAGAAGGTCGGATTCACGACCAGGGTCCGGGGCGTTTTCAAGATGTTCCGGCTTGACTACGACGACGTCAAGGGACCGCACTTCAACGTCATGATCGGCCGTGGTGCCGGTGGCGCACGGCATGCGGTGAAGTGGAAGGGCGCAAAGGGTGACGACGTGAAATACCAACGCAGAAATACATAGCCGGAGATAGCGAATAAGCGCCGCGAGAAGAACCTACGGGCCTCTTCTCGCGGCGCATTTGCTTGACCTGAACCGCAGTCTATAATCAACGTCAGCCCATGCAGATTCAAGGGAGTCCGGTTGTGAGTTCAGGCTACGGATCGCATAAGCGTCCACTCGACAGCATGCTCGCGGACTTGCCGTCGGCAGAGCGGGCGTGGATTCGGACGCTGACCGATGCGGAAGACGCGGCGTACGCTGCGGCGAGCATCAGCAGGTTTCCACTCGCATCCCAGATGGCGATCGACTGGAGCGGTGCGGAAATCATCCGACAGGAGCTCGTGGACGATGACGCCGAGGCTCTCGATGTACTGCTCGAAGTAATTCCCGGGGAAAGCGCCGGAGATCCCGAATGCGTTATCCTCTGGGGAAGTCTGGGCATCCCTTCGATCATACTTCCGGCAACCGCGGCCCGGCGCAACCTGGCCAGAATTCTGGAAGTCGCGGCGGAGCTCTGGTTTTTTGTTCCGGCGCAGGACCTGCTGATCGAGTACACCATGGAGGGGGAGGTCACAGCGGGCCGACCGCCCGCACGTGGATGAGGGCCGAACCGTGATCCCCGGGGAATCCGTGCGGGGCGTCGGAGGCGGCCGGCCGATCGAGCGTCCGAACCTGGATGAGGTGGTGGAAGCCCTTCCCCGGGCGACGGCCGTGGAGTACGGGGACCTTGACGTCGAGACGATCTGCGACGGGTACCGCGAAGCCCGTCGGGCCGGCTTTCGGCGACACCACCGTCCTGCTGTCGTATGACGGCGACGTCTTCTTCGGCGGCATCGGGGTCGGCCACGGGTTCCTTCCGTCGATGACCGCGCTTATCGCAGACGACTGGGACAAGGCGTACCTCATGGAAGGCTGACGGGTCTCCGTCCGCGGAAGAAGCCCTGCCGGATGCTCCGGCAGGGCTTCTTCCGTTTCGCGTCGACGGAGGGCGGCGGCGGGGTATGGGAACGGGCCGGCCCCGCGCTGCTCGCGCGGGGACGGCCCGTGGTTCTGGGGGCCCGAGGGGTCAGTCCTCGGGGAGTTCCACCGGGGCGATGTCGTCGTAGCGGTCGCCCGGGCCGGGGTTGGTGGCGTCCGTGGAGCCGCCGAGGTGGTGCATGACGCCCCAGACCGCGTTGAGGGCGGTCTGGACGGCGCCCTCGGCCCAGCCGGCCGTCCAGGAGATGTCGTCGCCCGCGAGGAAGATGCCGCGCTTGTCCTCGGGGAGGCGGTCCTGCATGAAGTGGGTGAACAGGCGGCGCTGGTAGCGGTAGTGCCCCGGCAGGTTGGCCTTGAACGCGCCCATGAAGTAGGGCTCGTTCTCCCAGGACACGGTTACCGGGTTGCCGATGATGTGGCGGCGGATGTCGACCTTCGGGTAGATCTCGCCGAGGGACTTCAGCATGACCTCCATCCGCTCGTTCGCGGACAGCGGCAGCCACTTCAGGCTGTCGTCGCACCAGGTGTACGAGAGGCAGATGACGGCGGGCTTGTCCGGGCCGTTGTCCAGCAGGTACGTGCCGCGGGTCATGCGGTCCGTCAGGGTCATCGACATGACGTCGCGGCCCGTCGGGTTGCCCGCGTCGTCGACGGCCTTGTCCAGCCAGAACGGCCGGTCGACCGGGACGAACAGCTTGCTCGACTCCATGTAGTGGGTGCGCTCGATCGCCGTCCAGTGGTCGATCGGGAAGAGGGTGTCGTCGCACTCGATCTTCGAGAGCAGCATCCAGGACTGGGCCGTGAAGATCGCGGCGCGGTACGTGCGGATGTCGCCGTTCGCGTCGGTGACCGTGATCCGGTTGCCGGCGGTGCGGTGCAGCCGGGTGACCGCCGGACGCGGGGTCCCGTCGTGCAGGGAGGAGAGCGAGGTGCCCTGTGCCCAGTGGATGATCTTCCCGGGCTCGCGCTCCCACAGGCGCAGCGGGAGCTGCTGCGAGCCGCCCACGATGCCGCGGTGGTGGTCGTCGGCCTCGGTGTAGACGACGCGCAGGATCTCCAGGATGGAGTTCGGGAAGTCGGTGTCCCAGCCGCCCGTGCCGAAGCCGACCTGGCCGAAGATCTCCCGCTTGCGGAAGGACTGGAAGGCCTCGGACTTGCAGAGGAAGCCGTAGAAGGTCTCGTCGTCGAGCTTCTCGACGAGCTTGGCCCAGATCTCCCGGATGCGCGGGACGTCCCGCTCGCGCATCGCGGTGTTCATGTCGGAGAAGTCGGCGCCCTCGTCGAGGCAGGCGTTCCACGCCTCGGCGACGTCGCGGTAGACCTGCGGGAGGTCGGCGATGGTCTCGGCGTAGTGCGACTCGCCCTTGAGGTCCACGACGGTCGAGGGGGTCGCCTCGGACAGCGGGTTCGGGAAGGGCTCGGTGACCAGGCCGACGAGGTCGATGTAGTGCTGCAGGGCCGTGGAGGAGGGCGGGAAGCGCATGGCGCCCATCTCCGCGGTCAGCTCCTCGGTGCCGGCGCCCTCGAAGCCGACGGTGCGCAGCCGGCCGCCGATCTGGTCGGCCTCGTAGACGACGGGCTTGAGGCCCATCTTCATCAGCTCGTACGCGGAGATGATGCCGGACAGCCCGCCGCCGATGACCGCGACCTCGGTGCCGTGCTCGGTGGCCGGTATCTGGCCCAGGCCGGCCGGGTGGGCGAGGAAGTCGTCGTACGCGTACGGGAAGTCCGGGCCGAACATGGTGATCGGCGGCTGTCCGTCGCTGTGCGGGACGGCGGTGGTGGGCACCGTGGACGTCATGGGGGTACGTCTCCTTGCGGCTGAGCTGGTGAAGAGCGGGGGGAGGGGGTTAGACGAGGGAGGCGTAGAGCCCGGGGCGCCGGTCGCGGAGGTAGGGGTTGTTCTCGCGGGAGGCGGACAGCAGCTCGGGGTCGGCCTCGCCGAACACCAGCTCCTCGCCGCGCCCGGCCCGGGTGCGGGTGGCCCCGTCGGGGCTCGCCAGGCAGCTGAGTCCGACGAACTCGAACTCGCCTTCCGGGCCGGTGCGGTTGACGTACGCGATGTACATCTGGTTCTCGAAGGCCCGTACGGGGACGACCTGCTCGGCGACGAACTGGAACGGGTGCATCTGCGCGGTCGGCACCAGCAGGAGGTCGGTGCCGGCGAGGGCGTGGGCCCGTACGTTCTCGGGGAACTCCACGTCGTAGCAGATCATGATGCCGATGCGGAGGCCGCCGAGGTCCGCCTGGACGACGGGGGTGTCGCCGGGGGTGAAGGCCTCCTGCTCGAAGCAGCCGAAGAGGTGGGTCTTGCGGTAGTTCGCGCGCGCCGTCCCGTCGGGGCCGATCAGCTGGGCCGAGTTGTGGACGACGTCCCCTGCGCGCTCCGGGTAGCCGTACAGGACGGCGACGCCGTGGCGCCGGGCGATCTCGCCGATGGCGCGGGCGCTGGCGCCGTCGGCCGTCTCGGCGAGCGCGGCGATGTCCTCGACCGGCAGGGCGTATCCGGTGAGGAACATCTCGGAGGTCACGAGCAGCCCGGCCCCGCTGTGTGCGGCGCGCGCAGCGGCCTCGTCGAGCGCCTTGAGGTTCTCGGCGGTGTCGCCGAGCCGTCCGGAGCTCTGGAGGAGGGCGGTGCGCAGCGGGGGCATGGGCGTACCTCTGGGGCAGGAGGGGTGGGGTCCTTAGACGGTACGTTCGCGCGTTCGACCCCGACAAGCCGTGACCGTTGCGCTCGGCGCATCGATTCGTTGCGTGTTGCGCGGCCGGGGCGGCGATTCGTTGCGCTGCCCCCCGGTGAGTCCCCGGCGGCCTCCTCCGCGGGCTGCGGGAGGCTCTCGGCGGTGCCCCGCCGAGAGCCGTGCGCGCCCCTTGCGGCCGGTCTCCTACGGGCCCGCGCGGAAGGCCGGGTCCGCGCCCAGGACGCGGAGGTCTTCGAGGATGTCGGGGGTGTGGTGGGTGACGATCCGGCCGCTCCACGTGTCGCAGAGGGCGGGGACCGTCAGCGTCCCCTCGAAGTGGTGCCCGGCGGCCTCGTAGGCCCGGCGCAGGGCCGCGTACCCGGGGGTGTCGAGGGCGTCGGGGGCCTCGCCGAGGACGGTGGTGGCGACGGAGCCCTCCAGCCCCAGGAGGGCCAGGGCGCCGCGGACCGCGTCCGAGCGGGGACAGCCGGAGCGGAGGTAGAGGCGGTAGCGGTGCGGGACCGGGGAGAAGCCGGTGCCGATGCGGCCGCGCGGGGCGGGGGCGGGACCGGTGCGGGGCAGGACGGAGCGCGACATGACTCTCCAGGGCGGTGGCGGAGGGGCGGGGGCAGGGAGCGGCGGAGGTTCAGCCGCGCGCGCCGTATGCGCTGCACACCCGCAGCAGGTCGATGTGCAGGCGCCGGGTCAGCCACCAGCGGCGGAGGCTGTGCGCCCTCGCGTCCGACGTCGTGGCCGTGTGCACCCTCGCCCGCCCCTCGTCCCGTCCTCCGCGGCCCGCCCGGCGGTCGTTACGCTTCCCCTGGGGGACGCCGTCCCGCCGACGGTACCCCGCAGTCTCGCGGCGGCGCCCGGGACCGTCAAGGACGCGGTCGCCGGCGACGGCGCCGTCGCACCGACCGAAGGAGCCCCGCACATGGCCCTCCCGACCGGCGCGGCCGCGGGCATCGGCTCCGGAACCGGCCCCGAGACCGGCCGCACCGCCGAGACCGGCCCCCACCCCGAGACCGGCCGCACCGCCGAGACCGGCCCCGATCCCGACGCCGAGGTGCTCGACAACCCCGTGTGGGCGGCGCTCACGGGCCCGCACCGCGGTGTCGCCGAGTACGGTCCCGCCGGCCTGGCCGCCCGCTACCGCGCCGACACGACCCCTTTCGCGGCGCTCGCCGACCCGGCGGATCCCCGCGCCTGGGCGGATCTGGCCGCGCTGGCCGGGCCCGGGGAGGGGGTCTTCGTCACGGGGCTGCTGACTCCCCCGCCGGGGTGGGAGACCGTGCTGACCATCCCGGGCGTACAGCTGGACGGCCGGGCGGTACGGGCCGAGGCGGCGCCGGAGGCGGTGCTGCTGGGAGCGGCCGACGTACCGCAGATGCTGGAGCTGGTCGGGCTGACCCGGCCGGGGCCGTTCCTGGACCGGACGGTCGAACTGGGCACGTACCTCGGCGTACGCCACGGGGGCCGGCTGGTGGCGATGGCGGGTGAGCGGATGCGGCCGACGGGCTGGTCGGAGATCAGCGCGGTGTGCACGCACCCGGAGTACCGGGGCCGGGGGCTGGCCGCACGGCTGGTCGGCGCGGTCGCGGCGGCGGTGCGCGAGCGCGGGGACAGCCCGTTCCTGCACGCGGCGGCGGACAACACCGGGGCGCTCCGGCTGTACGCGGCGATGGGGTTCACGCTGCGCCGCCGCCCGCTCTTCCTCGGCCTGCGCACCCCGCCGGCGGCCGGCTGACCCCGCCCGCACGGCGCCGGGCCCCGCCGGCACGGACCCCGCCGACCCCGCCGGCGCGGCCGGCCGGCGCCGCCGCGCGGGTTTCAGGCAACGGTCAGCGGTCACACGGGGGTAAACCCTAGAGAGGAGACCGCGATGAACGATGTCGCACGCCTGCCCGGTGCCACGCACGAGTTCTGGCAGTGGCAGTCCCGCGCGGCCTGCCGGGACCTGGGTTCCGGCCGGTTCTTCCACCCCGTCGGCGAGCGGGGCGGGGACCGGGAGGAGCGGGACGCCGCCGCGAAGCGGGTCTGCGCCGCCTGCCCGGTGCGCACGGCCTGCCTGGAGCACGCACTGCGCACCCGGGAGCCGTTCGGCGTCTGGGGCGGCACCACCGAGGAGGAGCGCCGCGCCCTGCTGTCCCCGCTGGCCACCGGCGCCCGCGCGAGCGCCTGACCCCGGGATCTCCCCCCGCGGCGGCCCCGTACCGCGGCCGGCCGCCCTCCGGGCCACCGCCCGGGACGGTCAGGCCGGTGCGCCCGAGGTGAAGCGGCGCAGCAGCGGGGAGAGCACTAGGACGGACTTGGTGCGTTCCACGAAGGGCTCCCCCGCGATCCGCTCCAGCACCCGCTCGAAATGGCGCATGTCGGA
The DNA here is from genome assembly GCF_042716255.1 of Streptomyces sp. NPDC058662. Classification (NCBI taxonomy): domain Bacteria; kingdom Bacillati; phylum Actinomycetota; class Actinomycetes; order Kitasatosporales; family Streptomycetaceae; genus Streptomyces; species Streptomyces sp. NPDC058662. The sequence continues at coordinate 21,219 of NZ_JBHXRU010000058.1, forward strand.
GGCGAAGATCTGGACGAGGGCGTCCGCGTCGCCGGTGACGGTCGACGCGGACACCACCTCGGGGTAGCGCTCCAGTCCCCGCCGGATGTCGTCCGGCGAGGTGTTGTGGCGGCAGTAGATCTCGATGAAGCCCTCGGTCTCCCAGCCCATCGCGGCGGGGTCGACCCGGACGGTGAAGCCGGTGATGGCGCCCTCGGCGCGCAGCCGGTCGACCCGCCGCTTCACTGCGGGGGCGGAGAGCCCGACCTCGGAGCCGATGTCCGCGTAGGAGCGGCGGGCGTCCTCGGCGAGGGCGTGCACGATGCGTTCGTCGAGATCGTTCAGTCGCACGGGGGGTGAATCACTTCTATTCAGCGGCCTCCGCGGCCGAGGCGGCCACGACGGCCACAGTGGCCAGGCTGGAGCGGCGCATGCCGTAGAAGAAGTAGATCACGAGCCCGACCGCCATCCAGCCACCGAAGACGATCCACGTCGCCAGGGGCAGCTCCGTCATCAGGTACGCGCAGAACAGGAAGCCCAGGATCGGGGTGACCGGGAAGAGCGCGACCTTGAAGGTGCGGTTCATGTCGGGGCGGGTGAAGCGCAGGATGACAACGGCCACGTTGACCAGCCCGAAGGCGAAGAGCGTGCCGATGCTGGTGGCGTTGGCCAGCTCGCCGAGCGGGATGAAGGCGGCCAGGAGGCCGCAGAAGAGGCAGACGATGACCGTGTTGACCTTCGGCGTGCCGGTCTTCGGGTCGACCTTCGCGAAGGCCTTCGGCATCAGTCCGTCGCGGGACATGGCGAAGAGGATGCGGGTCTGTCCGTAGAGCACGGCGAAGACGACGCTGGCGATGGCGACGACCGCGCCGGCGGCGAGGACGACGCTCCAGAAGGAGTGCCCGGTGACGTTCTCCATGATCTGCGCCAGAGCGGCCTCGCTGCCCTCGAAGTCCTGCCACGGCATCGCGCCGACGGCGACCAGCGCGACCAGGCAGTAGAGGGCGGTGACGATCAGCAGCGAGAGCATGATCGCGCGGGGCAGGTCCTTCTTCGGGTTCTTGGCTTCCTCACCTGCGGTGGAGGCCGCGTCGAAGCCGATGTACGAGAAGAAGAGCATGGCGGCGGCGGTGCTGATCGCGGTCACGCCGAGCGGGGCCAGCGGGGTGTAGTTGCCGGCCTTGATGCCCATGAAGCCGATGACGCAGAAGAGCACCAGCGTGACGATCTTGATGCCGACCATGATCGAGTTGATCCGGGCGCTCTCCTTGGCGCCGCGCATCAGGAAGACCATGCACAGCAGGACGACGACCAGGGCCGGCATGTTGATGTAGCCGCCCTCGCCCAGCGGGGCGGAGAAGCCCTCGGGGATGGTGAAGCCGAGGGTGCCGTCGAGCAGCTCGTTGAGGTACTGGCCCCAGCCGACGGCGACGGCCGCGACCGAGACGCCGTACTCCAGCACCAGGCACCAGCCGCAGATCCAGGCGACGAGCTCGCCCATCGTGGCGTAGGCGTAGGAGTAGGAGGAGCCCGAGACCGGGATGGAGCCCGCCAGCTCGGCGTAGGACAGCGCCGAGAACAGCGCGGTCAGGCCGGCGACGATGAAGGCTATCCAGACGGCCGGGCCCGCGATCGGGGTCGCCTCGCCGAGCACGACGAAGATGCCGGTGCCCAGGGTCGCTCCGATGCTGAGCATGGTCAGCTGCCACATGGTGAGCGAGCGCTTGAGGGCGCCGCCCTCACCCTGACCGCCCTCGGCGACCAGCTGCTCGACCGGCTTGCGGCGCAGCAGCGGGTGGGCGGGCTTGCGGGACTCGGGAGCGAGCGGTGGCGCCTGGCCGTGGTCGAGCACGAGGAAACTCCTTGTCACTGCGGATCGGGGAGGCCGGGGACGAGGCATCGACCGCGACGGTCCGGAGCAGGACAGGGCCCGAAAGGGGGAGGGGCCTGAGCATGGGGGGACCGCCGAGCAGGCAGTCGCACCACTCCACGTACAGCGAGTGAGCCTACGAGCTGAGGGATACCGCCCGTAATGCACCATCCTTGCACATTGGCGCACGATCGTTGCGCGGATCTGTCCCGGATGGTCCTTTGTTGCGTACGGATGATCGATCGCTGCGCAGGGGCCCTTTCGACCCGTTCTTGACACCTCGTCAGATGTGTCGCACGGTGCGGTTTCGCACTCCTCGGCCTCCCTCCGCTCCCCCCGGGTTCCGCGGGGCAGACGCGGAGGGTGGAGGACGGGGCGGCGAGGCGTTCCCGTAGCCGACGAGCGGAGGCGAAAGAGTGAGCCGTGGCCCGGACGAGCGGTGGCAGGACCCCGCACCCTTCCTTCGGGGAGTGGCCTGGCTGGACCAGGGGCGCCCGGTGCGCGCCGATCCCGCGGACACCATGCGGCTGCCCTGGGACACCGGGGAGCGGGCCGGCCTGCCGATCGGCGTCCGGCTGGAGTTCACCGCCGGGACGGCGCACACGGTGGAGATCCGCTACCGGGCGACGGTGCCCGGGCCCACCGACGCCCTGCGCGACCTCGCGCACGGGTTCGCCCTGTGGGACCGGCACGGGGTGGTCGGCGAGGTGTTCACCGAGCCGTCGCCGGAGGCGGTGGTGCGGATCGGGCTTCGCGGCGGAAGCGGCCCCTTCACCGTCCACCCGCCCGAGAACCAGGCCCCGGTCATCCTGGGGCTGCGCGGCATCGGCGGGCCCCTCACCCCCGCGCCGCCCGCCCCGCGCTGGGTGGTGCACGGCGACTCCATCACCGAGGGATGGTGGTCCACCCGCCCCGCCCACGGCTGGCCGTCGGTCGCCGGACGGGCTCTGGGCTGGGACGCGGTCAACCTCGGCTACGCGGGCGCCGCGCGCGGGGAGCTGGCCACCGCGGAGCAGCTCGCGGGCCTGCCCGCCGACGTCCTCACCCTCGCCTTCGGCACCAACTGCTGGTCCCGGGTGCCCTTCTCCGCGCCCCTGCTGTACGAGACCACGCGCGCCTTCCTGGACCTGGTGCGCCAGGGGCACCCGCACACCCCGCTGCTGCTGGTCTCCCCCGTCCTGCGGCCCGACGCCGAGCGCACCCCGAACCGGCTCGGCGCCACCCTGGGCGCCCTGCGGGACGCGATGGAGCGTGCCGCCCGGGACCGGATCGCGGCCGGCGACGACCGGCTGGCCGTCCTCCCGGGGCTCGACCTGCTCGGACCCGAGCACCTGGCGGACGGGCTGCACCCGAACGACACCGGGCACCGGGTACTCGGCCTCGCTGTGGCCACGGCCCTCAGGCGGGCCGGGTTCGACGCGCGGTGAGTGAGACAGCCCACAGCCGCCGGGCTGAACAGGTCCCTCCCACCGCCGCGTGTCCTGAGCACAGTTGCCGGCGCCGAGGCGGCGGACCCGACAGACAGCACAGTGGGAGAGATCAAGATGGGCATGAAGCGCGGGACCACCCTTGCCGCGGCCGCGGTCGCCGTCGTCCTCGCGGCCACCGCCTGCGGACCGACCGGTGACAAGGCCGCCGGCACGGCCCAGCCGGCCGGCGCCGCCTCCGCCCAGGACGGCTACGGCGCTCCGGCGGCGGACGGCGCGGCTGTGGACGGCGCGGGAGCGGACGGCGCGGGAGCGGCGTCCGCCGGCCGGTTGGCGGTCACCGCCGACGAGAAGCTGGGCCCCGTCGTCACCGACAGCGCGGGCCTGACCCTGTACCGCTTCGACAAGGACACGGCCGACCCGTCCAAGTCGAACTGCGACGGGGACTGCGCCAAGACCTGGCCGGTGGTCGCGGCGGGCGACGCGACCGCCGCCGCCGGGATGGACCCGGCGCTGCTGGGCGAGGTGGTCCGCAGCGACGGAAGCAAGCAGCTGACCGTGGCGGGCTGGCCCGCGTACCGCTTCGCCAAGGACACCCGGGCGGGCGACGTCAACGGGCAGGGCGTCGGCGGCGTGTGGTTCGCCTTCGCTCCCGACGGCAAGAAGGCCGCGAAGCCGGCGGCCGGCGCCTCCGGCGGCGCGGGCGCCGCGGACACCCCGGACACCCCGGGCGCCGCGCAGGAGGCGCGGCCGGGCCTGTCGGTGGTCCAGGACCCGAAGCTCGGCGCGCACATCGTCGACGGGAAGGGCATGACCGTCTACCGCTTCAAGCCCGACACCGCCTGGCCGATGGTCTCCAAGTGCACGGGCGACTGCCTGGCCAAGTGGCCCGCGGTGGCGCCGGTGGACAAGGCGAACACCAAGGGCGTCACCGAGCGGAACTACCTCGTCCTGGACCGCCCCGACGGCACGAAGCAGCAGACCGTCGACTGCTGGCCGGTCTACACCTTCACGGGCGACAAGAATCCCGGCGACACCAACGGGCAGGGCGTCGGCGGCACCTGGTACGCCGTCGCGCCCGACGGCAAGCTCATCACCGCCGCGTAGCCCTCCTCCCCCGGCCGGGACCCCCGCCGCCGACGGCGGCGGTCCCGGCCGCCCCCCACCTCCGGACCGCGCGGCCCCCGACCTCCCCCACGGGGGCCGTGCGCCGGTCCGTTGGCGGCACCGCCGGGCCCGTTCCGTACCGCCGGGCCCGTTCCGCACCACCCGGCCGGTCCCTGGGTCCACGGCACTAAACTCGCCACATGCTGCGCGTACTGGCCGTCGACGACGAGAAGCCGCTCCTGGAGGAACTCCTCTACCTCCTGCGCTCCGACCCCCGCGTGCGCAGCGCGGAGGGCGCCTCGGACGCCACCGAAGCGCTGCGCCGGATCACGCGGGCGCTGGAGACCGGCCCGGACGGGGCGGACGGCATCGACGTGGTCTTCCTCGACATCCACATGGCCGGGCTGACCGGGCTGGACATCGCCCGGCTGCTGGCCGGGTTCGCACAGCCGCCGCTGATCGTGTTCGTCACCGCCCACGAGGGCTTCGCCGTACAGGCCTTCGACCTCAAGGCCGTGGACTACGTCCTCAAGCCCGTCCGCCCCGAGCGGCTGGCCGAGGCGGTCCGGCGGGCCTGCGCCCAGCTCGGCCGGGCCGCGGAACCGCCGCCCGGCGGCGGGGCCCCGTACACCCCCGCCCCGTACACCCTCGCCCCGCACACCCCCGCCGCGCCCGGCCCCGGGGCCGCCCGGCCCGCGCCGCGGCAGGCGCCGCGCACGACCGCCGAGACCGCCGCCGCCGAGCGCGGACCGGACCAGATCGCCGTCGAACTCGGCGGGGTCGTCCGCTTCGTGGCGATCGCCGACATCGCCTACGTCGAGGCCCAGGGCGACTACGCCCGGCTGCACACCGACGACGGCAGCCATCTCGTGCGCATCCCCCTGTCCACCCTGGAGGAGCGCTGGGCCGCGCGCGGCTTCGTCCGCATCCATCGCCGCCACCTGGTGGCGCTGGCCCGCATCGACGAGCTCCGGCTGGACGCGGGCACCACCAGTGTCCGGGTGGGCAGCGCGGAACTGCAGGTGAGCCGCCGGCACGCGCGCGACCTGCGCGACCTCCTGATGCGGCAGGCCACGGGCTGACCCCGGCGCGCATCCGCGGCCCGCGTCCCGGGTTGGCCCGCGGCCTCTTCCACGGCCGCTCCCCCGGGGCCCCGGGCGCGCACGCGCATCCTGCGCGCACGATCCGCCGCCCGACCGTCCGGCGTGAGCGGATGCCGTTCGTCGCGCGGGGCGTGGCGTACGGCGATCCGCCGGGCCCGTCGGCCGCACCGGCGGGGTGAACGGTCCGGAGCGGTCCCCGCCCGCGCGTATCGTTGATCTTCCCGCGCGGGAGGAGCGAGATGTCCGAGATCCAGGCACTGCTCGACGCCCTGACCGGACTGCCCCGCGACCGGCCCGCCGGCCCCGCCGAGGCCGAGGAGATGCTGGCGCGGCTGCGCAGCGCGGCCGCCCGCTGGGCGGACATCCTCTACGAGGCCCGCGAGGACGTGCGCGAGCAGGTGCCGCCGCGCGCGGAGGCGGCGCTGACGCTGGCCTTCCGGCGCGCCGAGGAGTCGTACGTGGAGCTGGAGATCGCCCTGCGCGACTGCGCCGACCACCGCGACCCGGCGCTCTGACCCGCCCCGCCCGCGCCCCGCGGCCGCCCGGCGGGCCCGGTCCGCACGGGCGGACGGCCGCCCGGCCACGGCCCCGGTACGGGGCCGAGCACCCCCTGTCGCCCGCTCGGGGGCGTGCATAGACTCCGGGCAGCCTCCCCTGCCGAAGGACCGCCCGGTGAACCAGACGTACGCGCTGACCGCGGTCACCGTCGTCGTCCTGGCCACGGTCCTGGTGGGCGGGCTGGGCCTGCGCATATCCCGGACCACCTCCGACTTCTACGTGGCCTCACGCACCGTGGGGCCCCGGCTGAACGCGGCGGCCGTGAGCGGCGAGTACCTCTCCGCCGCCTCCTTCCTCGGGGTGGCGGGGCTGGTGCTGCTCCAGGGGCCCGAGATGCTCTGGTACCCGGTGGGCTACACCGCCGGCTACCTGGTGCTGCTCGTCCTGGTGGCGGCCCCGCTGCGCCGCTCGGGCGCGTACACGCTGCCCGACTTCGCCGAGGCCCGGCTCCAGTCGCAGGCGGTGCGCCGGATCGCGGTGCTGTTCGTGGTCGGAGTGGGCTGGCTGTACCTGCTGCCCCAACTGCAGGGCGCGGGCCTGACGCTGGAGATCCTGACCGGGGCCCCGCGCTGGGTGGGCGGGGTCGTCGTCGCGTCCGTGGTCGGCGCGGCCGTCGCCGCCGGCGGGATGCGCAGCATCACCTTCGTGCAGGCGTTCCAGTACTGGTTGAAGCTCACCGCCCTGCTGGTGCCCGCCTTCTTCCTGGTCGCGGCCTGGACGGGGGACGGCGCGCCGCGGGCCCGCTTCGACGCACCGGCCGTCTTCCGCGAGCACACCTCGGTGACGCTCGCCGAGGACGTGCGGATGTCCCTGGACACCCCGCTGACCGTGACGGTCACCGGCCAGGTGGACGGACGCGCCCACGTGTCGGCGCCGCTGGCCCTCGCCGCCGGGGAGCACTCCGTCGGGGCCCGCACGCGGCTGGAGTTCGCTCCGGGCACGCCCGTCCCGCACAGCAGGGCCGAGGCCGGTCCGGGCGCGGCCGGCTGGTCCGAGCCGTTGTCCGGGGACCGGCCGGAGCACCGGCTGTACGCGACGTACGGGCTGATCCTGGCCACCTTCCTCGGCACGATGGGCCTCCCGCACGTCGCGGTGCGCTTCTACACCAGCCCGGACGGGCGGGCCGCGCGCCGCACCACGCTGGTGGTGCTCGGCCTGGTCGGCGCCTTCTACCTGCTGCCGCCGGTGTACGGGGCGCTGGGCCGGATCTACGCCCCCGAGCTGGCCCTCACCGGTGACGCGGACGCGGCGGTGCTGGTCCTGCCCGAGCGGATGCTGGGCGGGCTGCTCGGGGACCTGCTGGGCGCGCTGCTGGCCGGGGGCGCCTTCGCCGCGTTCCTGTCGACGGCCTCCGGACTGACGATGGCGGTGGCGGGGGTACTGCACCAGGACGTGCTGCCGACGCGCGGGCTGCGCAGCTTCCGCCCGGCGGTGCTGCTGGCGATCGCGGTGCCGCTGGCCGGGAGCGTGGCGGCCCGGGACGTGCCGGTGGCGGACGCGGTGGGGCTGGCGTTCGCGGTGTCGGCCTCGTCGTTCTGCCCGCTGCTGGTGCTGGGCATCTGGTGGCGCGGGCTGACCCCGCCGGGCGCGGTGGCCGGGCTGGTCGCGGGCGGCGGGGCGGCGCTGGGCGCGGCGCTGGTGACGCGGGCCGGGCTGCCCCCGGGGGGCTGGACGCACACGCTGCTGGCGTGGCCGGCCGCGTGGTCGGTGCCGCTCGGGTTCCTGACCATGGTGCTGGTGTCGCTGGGGACCCGCGGCCGGATCCCGGAGGGGACGGCCGCGATCCTGGCGCGCCTGCACCTGCCGGAGAGCGTGTCGCGCGAGCGGGCCGGGGGTGCGCGGTGAGCGCCCCGCCGCAGGGCCTGGAGGCCGTACTGGTGGCGGCGGGCGCGGTCCTGCTGCCGGCCGCGGGGTGGGCGGCGGGCCGGTGGCACGCCCGGCGCGGCGAGCGGGCGGCCGGGCTGGACCTCGGCACACCGGTGGAACGGGCCACCTTCCACACCCTGCACACGGCCTCGCTGGCCGCTCCCCCGCTGCGCGCCGGGCTGACCGAGGACGCCGCCCGCAAGGCCGCCCGGCGGTTGCGGTCGCTGCTGGGCACGGAGGCGCTGTGCCTCACCGACCGGGAGGCGGTCCTGGCCTGGGACGGGCCGGGGGCCGACCACCACGAGCGGCGGGCGATGGCCCGGGTGGCCCTGATGCTGGACTCGGGGCGCAGTCAGAGCGCGCGGACGGAGTGCGAGCGGCCGGACTGCCCGCTGAAGTGGGCGGTGGTGGCGCCGCTCACCGGTGAGGACGGGATGCTGGGCGCGCTCGTGGCGTACGGGTCGCGGGAGTCGGCGGTGCTGGTGCGGGCCGCGACGGAGGTCGCGCGGTGGGTGTCCGTGCAGTTGGAGCTGTCCGAGCTGGACCGCTCGCGGACCCGGTTGATGGAAGCGGAGATCAAGGCGCTGCGGGCGCAGATCTCCCCGCACTTCATCTTCAACTCCCTCGCCGCGATCGCCTCGTTCGTCCGGACCGATCCGGAGCGGGCCAGGGACCTGCTGCTGGAGTTCGCGGACTTCACCCGGTACTCCTTCCGGCGGCACGGCGACTTCACCACCCTCGCCGACGAGTTGCGCTCGATCGAGCAGTACCTGGCGTTGGCCGGGGCCCGGTTCGGGGACCGGTTGAAGGTGACCCTGCGGGTGGCGCCGGAGGTGCTGCCGGTGGCCCTGCCGTTCCTGTGCCTCCAGCCGCTGGTGGAGAACGCGGTCAAGCACGGGCTGGAGGACTCCACCGCGGAGTGCCGGATCACCATCACCGCGCGCGACGCCGGGTCGGAGGCGGTGATCACCGTGGAGGACAACGGCGTCGGGATGGATCCGGCGCTGCTGCGCCGCATCCTGGCCGGGGACCGGGCCGGCTCGTCCTCGGGCATCGGGCTGCCCAACGTCGACGAGCGGATCCGGCAGGTGTACGGGGACGCGTACGGGCCGGTGATCGAGACGGCGGTCGGGGCGGGCATGAAGGTCACCGTCCGCATCCCCAAGTACCGGGCGGGCGTCCACAGTTCGACACCCGGCGACCGCCGGCCCCGGCGCTGACGGGGCCGCCCCCGGCGTCCGGGGCGCGGCCCCGGGAACGCCCGCGGCCCCGGGAACGCCCCCCGGAGGGGGCGGGCCGGGGCCACGGGAAGGAGGGCGGGATCCGAGGGGGCCTAGCTCCAGCTGGCGTGCAGCGGCTTGCCCTCGGCGTAGCCGGCGGCGGACTGGATGCCCACCACGGACTTCTCCTCGAACTCCGCGAGGGAGCCCGCGCCGGCGTAGGTGCAGGAGGACCTGACGCCCGCGATGATGGAGTCGATGAGGTCCTCGACGCCCGGGCGGGCCGGGTCGAGGAACATCCGCGAGGTGGAGATGCCCTCTTCGAACAGCCCCTTGCGGGCGCGGTCGTAGGCGGACTCCTCGGAGGTGCGGTTGCGTACCGCGCGGGCCGAGGCCATCCCGAAGGACTCCTTGTACAGGCGGCCCTCGGCCGACTGCTGGAGGTCGCCCGGGGACTCGTAGGTACCGGCGAACCAGGAGCCGATCATCACGTTCGACGCACCGGCCGCGAGGGCCATGGCCACGTCGCGCGGGTGGCGGACGCCGCCGTCGGCCCACACGTGCTTGCCGTACTTCTTCGCCTCGGCCGCGCACTCCAGGACCGCGGAGAACTGCGGGCGGCCCACTCCGGTCATCATGCGGGTGGTGCACATGGCACCGGGGCCCACGCCGACCTTGATGATGTCCGCGCCGGCCTCGATGAGGTCCTTGACCCCCTCGGCGGCGACGATGTTGCCCGCCACGATCGGGACCTGCGGGTCCAGCGCGCGGACGGCCTTGATCGCGTTGATCATCGACTCCTGGTGGCCGTGCGCCGTGTCGATGACGAGCGTGTCCACGCCCGCGTCGAGCAGCTGCTTGGCCTTGGCCGCGAAGTCGCCGTTGATGCCGACGGCGGCCGCGATGCGCAGCTTGCCGTCGGCGTCGGTGGCCGGGGTGTACAGGGTCGCGCGCAGCGCGCCCTTGCGGGTGAGGATGCCGACGAGCCTGCCGTCCTTGTCGACGGCCGGGGCCAGCTTGCGGTGGCCGGCGTCGAGGTGGTTGAAGGCGTCGCGGGGGTCCATGTCGGCGTCGATGAGCAGCAGCTCCTTCGACATGACCTCGGAGAGCTGGGTGAAGCGGTCCACGCCGGCGAGGTCGTGGTCGGTGACGACGCCGACCGGTCGGTTCTCGCCGTCGACGACCACCCCGGCGCCGTGGGCGCGCTTGGGCAGCAGGGAGAGGGCGTCGGCGACGGTCTGGGTGGGCGCCAGCGTGATCGGGGTGTCGAGCACGAGGTGGCGGGTCTTCACCCAGGAGATCACGTCGGTGACGATCTCGATCGGGATGTCCTGCGGAATGACGACGATCCCGCCGCGACGGGCGACCGTCTCGGCCATCCGGCGGCCCGCGATGGCGGTCATGTTCGCCACGACGAGCGGAATGGTGGTGCCGGTGCCGTCGGGCGAGGAGAGGTCCACAGCCTGGCGGGAACCGACCGCTGAGCGGCTCGGCACCATGAACACATCGTCGTACGTGAGGTCGTACGGCGGCTTCAGGTCATTGAGGAAACGCACGTGCTGAACATCCCAGTCGATCGAAGGATCCTTCTGAATGGCTGACAGGGCAGCCGAGGAAACGCACGTACTTCATTCTCCCACGAGCGGGCGTTCACACCGCCCCGGCCGATCGTCCAGGACATACCGGGCCGCCTGGTCGCTTCCTACGGGACCCCGCTGCCGTGCCGTCGGGGCCCGCGCCCCGCGGCGCCGGCCAGTACGACCGCCAGCGGCGGCGCGGCGTCCGGCGCGGTGTCCGGCGCGGCCGCCCAGAAGTCGACGGCCTCCTCCAGGATCTCGACGAGCGTCCCCCACTCCCCGGGCCGCGCCCGGGCGAACTCCCGCCACGAGGTCACGGCGACCAGCCGCCCCCCGTCCGGCAGCCACGAGAGGTCCCGCAGCGCGTCCGCCAGCGCGTCCCAGTTCCCGCCGAACCACTCCGGGAGTCGCAGCGCGTCCCCGCACGCCCGCATCAGCTCTGCCTTGCCGCGTACGCCGTCGAGGTCCAGCCGCACGGTCGTCCAGCCCGCCTTCTCGGCGGCGTCGAGCGCGGGGGCGAGCGGCTGCGGTTCCAGGGTCATCGCAGGACCGCCTTGAAGGTCTCGTAGTGGTCGTCCGTGTAGAAGAACTCCCCGCCCCGGCCGGTCACGATGCGCCGGGCCCCGCGGTCCCGCTCCCCCGGCGTGCGCACGGTGAACTCGCGGTAGTAGCCGCGCTTCTGCGGGGGCAGGACCTTCTCGAAGTTCCCGAAGACCGTCCCGTCCTGCCGGTACGGGTACGGTCCGCCCGCGTCGATGAGCGCGAGCACGTCCCGGGCCTGGGGAGGCAGCGCCTCGGCCCGTACGGTGGCCAGCCCCCTCGCCCACCCGGGGGCGGCGCTGGGCGCGGCGCTGTGCCCGCGGCTCGGCGGGGCACCCGGCGGGTCACCGGAGCCGGCGGCGGTACTGGCGGCGGAAGGCGCGGGGGTCCCCCCGCCGCATCCCGCCGCACCGACCAGCGCGACACACAGGAACAGAGCCCCCAGCACATACAGCAACGATCGGGGCACGTTCCGAAAGATCATGCACCGATCGTGCCAAATATCCGATTCGCTCGCGAATCGTCAGATGGCCGTCAGAGAGCGGCCAGCTTGGTGTACGGGCTCAGGATTCGTTTCTGGACCGACCCGAAGTCGACGAGAACAGCGATTCCCTCCTCAATCCCGACGACACGGCCCAGACCGTGCTCGTCGTGAGAAACCCGGTCGCCGACGCTGAACTGCCGGAGCGGCGGTTCCACGGGGGCCTTGAACGGGCTGGACGGCAGATGGCGGCGAGGTACTGCGGACTTTGTCATTGGAACCAGTATGCGCCCAGCGGGCCTCCCCGCGGTCCGCCGTTCGGATCTCAATTCCGGCACCATCCGCGTGAGCGGCGCTCCGGGCCCCTCCGCCGGCCCCGTCCGGGGGCCGTCAGTCGTCCGGGTCGGCCCGGTCCAGGGCGGGCCGCAGGCCCGGCGCCGACTCGGTGAGCAGGTAGTCGGCCACCGCCGTGTCCGTGACCAGGCTGGTGACCAGGCCCGACCGCAGCACCGCCCCGATCGCCGAGGCCTTGCGCAGCCCGCCCGCGATCGCCACGACCTCGGGGATCCGGCGCAGCCGGTCGGCCTCGACCGTGATGCACCGCTCACCGAGGTCCCGGCCGACCCGCCGCCCCTCGGAGTCGAACAGGTGGGCGGACATCTCGGCCGCGACGCCGAGCGAGGCGTAGTGGGCCCGCTCCTCGTCCGTCAGCATGTCGTGGACGGTCGAGATGCCCGGCTCCCACGAGCCGATGGACACGGCGGCGACGGTCACCTTGTCGAAGTACTCGAAAGCGCGCGCGATCCCGGTCTGGCCGCGCAGCGCGGCCGCGGTCGCCGGGTCCGGCAGCAGCATCGGGGCGTAGATGGGGTGCGCGTCCCCGCCGGAGACCTGGGCGGCCCGCCGCACGGCCTCCACGGAGCCGCGCTCGGCGGTCCCCGCGTCGTACACGCCGGTCAGCTGCACGACGGTGCACGGCGGCAGCCGGTGCAGGGAGGCCGCCATGTGGATGGTCGAGCGCCCCCACGCCAGGCCCAGTACGTCGCCCTCGTTGACCAGCTCGCCCAGCAGGTCGGCGGCGACGGCGCCGAGGTTCTCCGGGTCCGGGGCGTCCTCGGTGGCGTCGGCGGGCGACTCCACGACGACCGCGTGCCGCAGGCCGTACCGGGCCCGGAGCGCGTCCGAGCGCTCCGCGTCCAGCTCGGCGGGCACCCGGATCTCGATACGTACGAGGTCGCGTTCGAGAGCGGTCTCCAACACCCGGGCCACCTTGAAGCGGCTCACGCCGAACTCCTCGGCGATCTGGATCTTGGACTTGCCCTCCAGGTAGAAGCGGCGCGCCATGGCAGCCGCCTGCACGAGCTCCGCGGGTCCCATCCGCAGGGCTGACCGTCCCGCCGACATTGCAGACACCGCGTTCTCCTCACTGCTGTTCACACTCTCGACTCGCCGTTCATCCTGTCAGATCCGGCGGCCGTTGATCAGCCTGGACAGCTCCCGTTCACCGAGCCGTCCGCCAACGCTCGGCTCAGTGGTCGCAGGCCCACGGCGCGGCGGCGATCGCCGCGCCCGCCCGTTCCCGCAGGGCGCGTACGGCGGCGGCCGGCTCGACCGCTCCGTAGACGGCGCTGCCCGCCACGAAGACGTCCGCGCCGGCCTCGGCGCAGCGCTCGATGGTCGAGGCCGAGACCCCGCCGTCGACCTGCAGCCAGAGCTCCAGTCCGTGCTTGGCGATCAGCTCGCGGGTGCGGCGGATCTTGGGCAGCATGATGTCGAGGAAGGGCTGGCCGCCGAAGCCCGGCTCGACCGTCATGATCAGCACCATGTCGAGCTCGGGGAGGATGTCCTCGTACTGCTCGATCGGGGTGGCGGGCTTGAGCGCCATCGACGCGCGGGCGCCCTTGGCCCGGATCTCGCGCGCGAGTCGCACGGGCGCGGCCGCCGCCTCGGCGTGGAAGGTGACGGAGCCGGCGCCGGCCTCCACGTACTGCGGGGCCCAGCGGTCCGGGTCCTCGATCATCAGGTGGAGGTCCAGCGGAATGTCCGTGGCCCGGCTCAGCGACTCCACGATCGGCATGCCGAGGGTGAGGTTCGGGACGAAGTGGTTGTCCATCACGTCCACGTGCAGCCAGTCGGCCCCCTCGACGGCCTTCGCCTCCTCGGCGAGACGGGCGAAGTCGGCGGACAGGATGCTGGGGTAAATCTGAGCGGCCATGCACCCAAGACTGCCATGCCCCCGGCCGGTTCCGGCCACGACCCCGTAACTGGCCGCACTCACAGCGGCGCTCGGACATCCGCGGGGGCGGCCCGCCCGTCCGCGACCGGAGCGGGTCCGCGCCCGGCCCCGCGCACGGCTCCCGCGCGGGCGCGGGAGCCGGGGGCGGTCAGGCCGTGCGGCGCAGCAGCGCCAGGTACATCGCGTCCGTCCCGTGCAGGTGCGGCCACAGCTGCACGTCGGGGCCGTCGCCGAGGCCCGGTACGCCGCCCAGGTACGGCCGGGCGTCGATCAGCTCGGCGGCGACCGGCTCGGCGCCGGCGCCGCGGCCCTTGAGCACGTCCTCCACCACGACGCGGGTCTCCGCCAGGTGCGGGGAACAGGTGGCGTAGCCCACGACCCCGCCCACCCGCACGGCCGCCAGCGCCTCCCGCAGCAGCCCCCGCTGGAGCGGCCCGAAGCCCTCCAGGTCCTCGGGACGGCGGCGCCAGCGCGCTTCCGGGCGGCGGCGCAGCGCGCCGAGGCCGGTGCACGGGACGTCCACCAGCACGCGGTCGAAGGAGCCCGGCAGCCACGGCGGCCGGGTGCCGTCCGCCGCGATGACCTGGTACGGGCCCGGGTTGCCGGCCAGCGCCTTCGCCACGAGCCGCGCCCGGTGCGGCTGCTTCTCGGAGGCCAGCAGGAACGCCCCGCGCTGCGCCGCGAGCGCGGCGAGCAGCGCCGCCTTGCCGCCGGGTCCGGCGCAGCCGTCGAGCCAGCGCTCGTCGCGGCCCTCGACCGGCGCGGCCGCCAGGGCCATGGCCACCAGCTGGCTGCCCTCGTCCTGCACTCCGGCGCGGCCCTCGCGGACCGCCTCCAGTGCTCCGGGCTCGCCGCCCTCGGCCATCCGGACGGCGTACGGCGACCAGCGCCCCGGCAGCGCCGAGTCCTCGCCGACCGCTTCCAGGAGCTCCTGCGTCGTCGCGCGGCCGGGGCGCGCGACCAGGGTGACCTCGGGCCTCTCGTTGTCGGCCTCCAGCAGGTCCTCGATCCCGGCCCGGCCTCCGCCCAGGGAATCCCACAGCGCGCTGACGACCCAGCGCGGGTGCGAGTGGTAGATCGACAGGTGCGCCTCGGCGTCGTCCTCGTACGGCGGCGCGACCCGCTCCAGCCAGCCCTCCAGGTCGTGCGCGGCGATCTTGCGCAGCACGGCGTTGACGAACTTGGCGCGCCCGTCGCCGAGCACCACCCGGGCCAGCTCGACGGTCGCCGACACGGCCGCGTGCGTGGGGATGCGGGTACCGAGCAGCTGGTGCGCGCCGAGCGAGAGCACGTCCAGCACCGGCGGGTCCACCTCCCGCAGCGGGCGGTCGACGCACGCCTTGATGACCGCGTCGTAGGTGCCCTGGCGGCGGAGCGTCCCGTAGACCAGCTCCGTGGCCAGCGCCGCGTCCCGCGCCTGGAAGCTCTCGTCCTGGCGGGCCTTGCGCAGCAGCGGGGGCAGCACGAGGTTCGCGTAGGCGTCGCGCTCGTCCACCGCCCGCAGCACCTCGAAGGCCAGCATCCGCACGGGATCCTTCTGGGGCCGGCGGTAGGGCTTGGCCGGGCGGTTCTTGCCGCCACCGGCCGCGGCGGGACCGCGGCGGGGCTGACGGGGCTGTTCGCTCACGTGAAAGGTGCTCCGGGGTTACGAGTGGTGCGAGTGCTGAGGGTGGCGCGAGTGCTGAGAGGTGCGAGTGCTGAGGTGCGCGGGCGGCGGGTGGGACGGCCGCCGGTGGGCGCGGCGTGCGGCGCGCCCGACCGTACGGTCAGCCTACGTCGGTGCCGCCGAGCCGCTCGCCCGGAGCGATGCGCACGCCGCGCGCCCAGTCGGCGCCGCGCATCGGCTTCTTGCCCTGCGGCTGCACCCACAGCAGCTCCACGGCGTGCGAGCCGGTCCCGACGTACACGTTGTTCTTGGCCGGGGCGAGTGTGCCGGGCTCCAGCTCGGTGCGGTCGGGCACCGCCCCCACCGAGATCAGCTTGAGCCGCTCGCCGCGGAAGACCGTCCACGCGCCCGGGGCGGGAGTGCAGCCGCGCACCACGCGGTCGACGCGCATCGCGGGGGCCGCCCAGTCGATCCGGGCGTCCTCCACGGTGATCTTGGGGGCCAGCGAGATCCCGTCGACGGGCTGCTCCACGGCGCGCAGCGTGCCGTCCTCGATGCCGTCCATGGTGGCGGACAGCAGGCCGGCGCCGGCGAAGGCGAGCCTGGTGAGCAGGTCGCCACTGGTGTCGGTGGGCCGGATCTCCTCGGTCAGGATGCCGAAGACGGGCCCGGAGTCCAGGCCCTCCTCGATCCGGAAGGTGGAGGCGCCGGTGACCTCGTCGCCCGCCATGATCGAGTGCTGGACGGGCGCGGCCCCGCGCCACGCGGGCAGGAGCGAGAAGTGCAGGTTCACCCAGCCGTGCCGGGGGATCTCGATGGCGCTCTTGGGGATCAGCGCCCCGTAGGCGACGACCGGGCAGCAGTCCGGGTCGATCTCCCGCAGCCGGGCCTGGAAGTCGGGGTCGCGCGGCCGGGTGGGCTTGAGGACCTCGATCCCGGCCTCCTCGGCGCGCTCGGCGACCGGGCTCGCGACGAGCCGGCGGCCCCGGCCGGCCGGGGCGTCGGGCCGGGTGACGACGGCCGCGACCTCGTGCCGCCCGGAGGCGATGAGGGCGTCCAGGGCGGGCACGGCGACCTCGGGGGTGCCTGCGAAGACGAGCTTCACTGGGTCCTACCTCGCTATCTCGGCTGTCAGCAGCGCACCAGTCTATGGGGCGTGCGCGCCGGGGGGCACAGAGTCGCTCCAGCCTGGCCGACGGGCACCCTGTCACCGCGCCCACCAGCGGACCGAGGGGGCGTACGCACACACACGCGCCTCTCGCATATGCCGACACGCCCCCACAGCGTGACCTGGGCGCCAGGTGGCGCGTTGGTCAAAGGAGATTGACCAAGACGGGCCGCCCGTTGAACGGTGCCTGCGGCCCGATCCGCCCTTCAGAACCGGTTCGAGAGGCTTCTTCATGGCCGACCACGCCACCCACGACGCCCAAGCCCGGGCCAGCCTGCACCTGCTGGTGCGGGACATCGAGCGGGTTCGCCGTCAGGTGGATGCTCTGCGTACGCTCACCGCCCAGCTCGGCAACGTGTACCGCCCCCGCCGCTCCGGCCCCTCCACGGGCTTCGTCGTCTACGGCCGGGCGCCGGCGCCCACCGTCCGCCTCGCGCAGGAGCTGCGGGACAGCGTCGAGACGCTGGTCACCGCGGCGGTGGACTTCGACCGCTCGCTCGGTTTCTCGTGGGACGCCGTCGGTTCGGCGCTCGGCGTCACCAAGCAGGCCGTGCACCGGCGCTACGGTGCCCGCCGGGCGCAGGCCGCCGAGTCCGCCGAGCCGCCGGCCGAGGGCACGACCACCCGCACCCTGGGCCCCCTCCCCACCGTCCCGGCCGCCCGCTCGGTGCCCCCGCAGCCGGTGCGCGAGGAATCCCAGGCCGTGGCGGGCGCCGCCGCCCGCGCGTCGGCCTTCCCCGGACCGCGCAACGGCTGATCCGCCCGTCGCCGCCGGGTCGCCGACCCCCGACGGCCCCGGACCGCCCCGCCCGCGCCGCACCGACCCGCCCCCGTCGGGACGACCCCCACGGTCGCCCCGCCGGGGGCGCCCCGCGTCCGCACCCCTGCGCCGCCGTACTGCGTGCCCCGTACCTTCGCGCCCCGCCCCCACCGGCGGCCGGCGGGCGCTCCGCCGGCGTCAGCCGATGTCCAGCGGGTCGATGCGGACCCGCACCGCCTCCGCCGCCGGGACCCCGCGCGCCAGCCGGGCCGCCTGCGCCGCCTTGAGGGCGGCCGCCAGGGCCGCTCCGCTACCCGGGGGGACCCGGACCAGCGCCCGCTCCCCCGGGGACGGCTCCCCGCGCCGGCCGGGCAGCGGGACGGGGCCCAGGACCTCCGCGTCCGGCGGCAGCCCGGCAGCGGCCAGGAAGGCCTCCACGGCCTCCCCCCGGCCCGCCACCGCCGCCATCCGGGACACGGGCGGGAAGCCGAGCTCGGCCCGTTCCGCGAGCTCCCGTACGGCGTGGCCGACCGGATCCCACCGCACCAGCGCCTGCACGGGCCGCAGGGTCGGCTCCGCGACCACGACCACCTGCCCGTCGCCCCGCACCAGCGAGGCGGCTCCGATCCACCGCCGCAGCGCGTCCTCGCCGGCCCGCAGGTCGGGCCGGGTCAGCATCGCCCAGCCGTCCAGCAGCAGCGCGGCCGCGTACCCGGCGCCGGCGGCGACCGGCTCGGCCCCCGGGGTGCTCACCACGAGCGCGGGCCCGTCCGGTACCTCGTCCAGCACGTGGTCGCGCCCCGAGGTCCGAACGGGCACGGCCGGGAAGGCGCGCCCCAGTTCCTCGGCGGTCCGCCGCGCCCCCACCACCTGGGCCCGCAGCCGGAACGAGCCGCACTCCTCGCAGTGCCAGGACGGCTCCGCCCGCCCGCACCAGCCGCACCGCAGGTCCCGCTCGTCCGGGGCCTCCAGGGGCCCCGCGCAGGCGGTGCAACGGGCCGGTGTCCGGCACCGCTCGCAGGCCAGCCGGGGCACGTAGCCCCGGCGCGGCACCTGGACCAGGACGGGCCCGGTCCGCAGCCCCTCGCGGACGGTCTCCCACGCCAGGCTGGGCAGCCGCGCGGCCCGCGCCGCGCCGTCCCGGGCCAGCAGCTCGTCCCCGACCGTCCGGATCCGGGGCGCCCTGGCCCGTACCGTCGCGCGGTCGGCGACCAGCGGCCGGGCCCAGCCGGACTCCACCAGCTGGGCGGCCTCGACCGTGCAGCTCGTACTGCCCGCCAGGAATCCGCAGCCGTCGGTGACGGCGCGCAGCTCCAGCACCTCCCGCACGTGCGGGAAGGGCGCGTGGTCGTCGCTGTGGCTGGAGTCGCCGTCGTCCCAGATCGCCACCAGCCCGAGGTCCCGTACGGGCGCGAACATCGCGGCGCGGGTGCCGATGACGGCGCGCACCGAGCCCCGGTGGACGGCGAGCCACTGGCGGTAGCGCTTCTCGGGCCCGGACTCGGCGGTCAGCAGCGCGTGGCGGCCCTCGCCGAGCAGGGCGGTCAGGGCGGCGTCCACCCGGGCGGCGGTGCGTCCGTCGGGCAGTACGGCGAGGGCGCCCCGGCCGGAGGCGAGGGTCGCGGCCATGGCCCGGGCGAGCTCGTCGGCCCAGCCGGGGCCGGGCAATGCCGTCCACACGGCCCGCGGGGCGCCGCCGGCGGCGAGGGCCCGCAGGAAGGCCGGCCCCGCGCCGTACTGCTCCCAGCCGGCCGGCTCCGGCGCGGGGGGCGGGGGCAGCGGCTCGGGCGAGGGCTTGGCCTCGGCACGGGCGTTGCGCGGCGGCAGGGCCAGCTGGAGTACGTCGGCCAGGCTGCCGGCGTACCGGTCGGCGACGGCCCGGGCGAGGGCCAGCATGCCCGGGCCGAGGACCACCTCGGGCGAGACGACGTGCGCGAGGGCGGCGAGGGCGCCGTCGTAGTCCGACTCGGCGCGGCGCTCCACGATGAAGCCGTCGATGAGCCCGCCGCCCTCGCGGCGGCCGCCGTGCACCTGGTGGGAGCCCGCGCCGAAGCGGACCCGGACGCGGACGCCCGGCTGCGCGGCCGCGGAGAGCTCCTCGGGGACGGCGTAGTCCCAGAGCTGGTCGAGGTGGAGCACGCCCTTGTTGACGAGGATCCGCGCGACCGGCAGCTCCTCGGCCAGCGCGGCGCCGCGCCAGGTGCGCGGTTTCGCCTTGGGTGCCTTGGCCTTCGCCTCGGCCACCATCTCCCGCATCAGCGCGAGCTGCTCCGGCGGACCGCCGGGGCTCTCGCCCGCGGCCCGCTCACCGGAATCGTTCGTGCTGCTCACAGCAGCATTCTTACCAAACCCCACCGACAGCGGACGGCCCCGGACCACAGGGGGCGGGGCCGTCCACGACACACCACCCGAAGACGCACTCAGCGAGAGGGCTGAGAGAACGGCGGCCGCGCCCAGCGCGGCCACCCGGGGGGGGCGCG
>NZ_JBHXRU010000059.1:0-41012 GCF_042716255.1 Streptomyces sp. NPDC058662
CGCGCCGCCACCGAGGACAGGGCCGCGTCCAGCCCCCGGTCGGTCAGCACGGCCGGGTGGATCCCCCGCGCCAGGTCCCGCAGCTCCTGGAGCGCCAGCTTCACCTCACCGTGGGCCTCGTCGACCATCGCCGCCGCGCCCTCGGGGTCCTCCAGCAGCTTCTCCTTCGCCAGCCCCAGCCCCATCGCCAGCGCCACCAGCCGCGCCTGCGCCCCGTCGTGCAGGTCCCGCTCGATGCGCCGCAGGTCCGCCGCCGCCGTGTCGACCACGACGCCCCGGTCGGATTCGAGCTCCGCGATGCGCCGCTCCAGCCCGTCCGAGGGCGACAGCAGGCCCCGTACCATCGCGCGGTCCACGTTCGTCAGCCCGCGCACCACGTACGGCAGTACCGGCCACAGCACGAACAGCCCGGTCAGCGCGATACTGAAGGTGAGGACCCCCCACGGCAGCCGGACCAGCTCGTACAGCACGGTCCGCCAGGCCACCGGGTCCTTGACCCCCGCCCAGAGCCAGGGGAAGAACCCCCCGGCCCGCCGGACGCCGGGGAGCGGGGTCGGCTCCTCGACCCGTACGCCCAGGAGCGCCCGCGCCCGGCCCCGTTCCAGCCGTCCCAGCTGGCGGGACACGAACAGACCGCACGCGAGCAGAGGGAGTCCGACGGCGGTCACGGACAGGCCGCCCGCGGTGGAGACCATGAGGACCGTGTACACGAAACCGACGATCGCCAGGGGCAGATTGCTCAGCAGATGCGCGATCTCCTTCCACGTCACGGCGTCGAAGGCGGCGCGAACCGGGGGAGGCCGGTCATTGCCGGTGCTCTCGGAGGACTGGGTGCTGACGGTCATGCGGCACAGACTGTCAAGCGCGCCCCGCTGATGCCATGGGGTGGCCGGGGTGCTGTGAACGGGGGATAACCCCACCCCGTGTGAGGCAGGCCCTAGACTCCCGTGCGTACCAGATCGTCGACAGTGGCCGAGGAGCGAGGAACGGACGTGCCCGAACAGACGGTTTCGACCGCAACCGTGCTCGCGGCGGACTACTTCCGGAGTTATTCGGTCGTCGGCCTGCTGGCCGTCCTCGGTGTGCTCTTCGTGGCCGTGGCCTTCGGCGCCGGCCGCCTGCTGCGCCCGGTGGTGCCGACCCCCGAGAAGCTGCTCACGTACGAGTGCGGTGTGGACCCCGTCGGCGAGGGCTGGGCGCACACCCAGGTCCGCTACTACGTCTACGCCTTCCTCTACGTGGTCTTCGCCGTCGACTCGATCTTCCTCTTCCCGTGGGCGACGGTGTTCGCCGCCGCCGGTTACGGCGCCACGACCCTGGTCGAGATGTTCATCTTCCTGGGGTTCCTGGCCGTCGGCCTGCTCTACGCGTACAAGAAGGGCGTCCTCGAATGGACGTGACACCGCAGCCGCACCTCCTCCCGGAGCCCAAGCGCCTGGGCGTGCTCTCGCGCCTCGCGCCGGAACCGATGAAGGTGGTCCTGAACTGGGGCCGCCGCTACAGCCTGTGGGTCTTCAACTTCGGCCTCGCCTGCTGCGCGATCGAGTTCATCGCCGCCTCCATGGCCCGGCACGACTTCATCCGCCTCGGCGTCATCCCCTTCGCACCAGGGCCCCGCCAGGCCGATCTGATGATCGTCTCGGGCACGGTGACGGACAAGATGGCCCCCGCCGTCAAGCGGCTCTACGAGCAGATGCCCGAGCCCAAGTACGTCATCTCCTTCGGCGCCTGCTCCAACTGCGGCGGCCCGTACTGGGACTCGTACTCGGTCACCAAGGGAGTCGACCAGATCATCCCGGTCGACGTGTACGTACCCGGCTGCCCGCCGCGCCCCGAAGCGCTGCTCCAGGGCATCCTCAAGCTGCAGGAGAAGATCGCCCGCGAGTCGCTGGCCGAGCGGTACGCGGCGGACCCGTCCGTCGCCCAGCTCACCAGCGGCCTCGTCACGCCCCCGCCCGCCCCGGGGGCCGGCCCGTGAACCTCTACGACTCCCTCCCCGACGCGGCGGCGACGGTCTTCGGCGCCGAGGCCGTCGCCGAGCTGTCGTACGACGTCCTGACCGTCGACGTACCCGTCGGCTCGTGGATCGCCGCGCTGGAGATCGCCCGGGACAAGCTCGGCTGCACCTACTTCGACTGGCTGAGCGCGGTGGACGAGCCGGGCACCGGCTTCCGGATCTGCGCGCACGTCGTCTCGCTGGAGAACAAGCGCGTACGCCGGCTGCTGCTGCGGACAGCGGTCCCGCACGGCGCGCCGTCGCTGCCGTCGGCCGTCGCCGTGTACGCGGGCGCGGAGTGGCACGAGCGCGAGACGTACGAGATGTTCGGCGTGGTCTTCACGGACCACCCGAACCTCGTCCCGCTGCTCCTCCCCGAGAACTTCGAAGGGCACCCGCTGCGCAAGGACTTCGTCCTGGCCGCGCGCGTCGCCAAGGCCTGGCCGGGGGCGAAGGAGCCGGGCGAGGGGGCGGACCCCGACGGCCCGAAGCGCCGTCAGATGCTCCCGCCGGGCGTCCCGGACCCCAACGACTGGGGCCCGCTCAAGGGGCAGCTCCCGCCCGCCCCCGCGCGCCCGGCCCGTACGCCCCGCGCGGCGGGCGCGGCCGGAACCGCCGCCCGCACCCCCCGCGAGGGAGCCCCCGCGCGCCGTGCCCGCTCGGTCACGGAGGGCTCGGCGACCCAACCGACCGCCACCCCGCCGCCCGCCTCCGCCACCCCGCCGGGCGCCACCGTCCCGCCGAGCGACCCCCCGCCGGGCGCCACCGTCCCGCCGGGCGACACCCCGCCGAGCGCCGCCGCGCCGCGCCGCACCCGCTCAGCCGCCGGCACCCAGCCGACCGCCGGCACCCAGTCGGCCGCCGCCGTCCCGCCGAGCGATATCCCGCCGGGCGACGCCCCGCCGGCCGCCGCCGCGCCGCGCCGCACCCGCACGGCTGCCGAGGGCTCCGCGAGCCAGCCCGCGCAGCCGGACCAGGCCGCGCCCGCCCCGGAGCCGGGACGCACCTCCGACCCGGCGGCGCCGCAGGCCGCCTCCGCCCCGGCCGCGGACACCCCGCCGGCGGGGGCGAGCCGGCCGCGCCGGTCCCGCTCCGCGTCGGAAGGCTCCGCCAGCCAGGCGGCCCGGCCGGACCCGGCCGCGCCGGAGGACGCGCCCCCGCCTCGGGGCAGGCCGCGGGCCGTACGGTCCGCGCCCCGCAGCGCGGACGCGCCCTGGCACCACCCGCAACCCGCCTTCGAGGAACGGCCGACCACCCCGGCCCCCGCCCCGGACCCCGAGCCCGGTGCCGTCGCCGACCCGCCGGCCGAGCCGAGCCCGAAGCCCGAGGCCAAGCCGAGCCCGGAGCCCGAGGAGGTGCCGAGCCCGGAGCCCGAGCCTCGCTCGGCCCCCGCCGTGGAGGCCGAGCCGAGCCCGAAGCCCGAGCCCAGCGCTGATGCCGAACCGCCGACCGAGCCGAGCCCGGACCCCGAGCCCAACGCCGGCGCCGAACCGCCGGCCGCGCCGAGCCCGGAGCCCGAGGAGGCGCCGAGCCCGAAGCCCGGCCCCGCGCCCGAGCCGGGCCCGGGGGCCGAGCGCGGCCCCGTACCGTCGGGCGACCCGGCCCCGAAGCCCGCGCCGAAAGCCAACCCCACCACCGACCCCGGAGGCGACGCGTGAACGACGTCCTCGACGTCGCCCTGCGGCTGATCGTCGTCTTCGCCGTCTTCCTCGTGCTCCCGCTCGTCGTCGGGCAGACCGAGCACAAGGTGATGGCCCACATGCAGGGCCGCCTCGGCCCCATGTACGCGGGCGGCTTCCACGGCTGGGCCCAGCTCGTCGCCGACGGCGTGAAGTTCGCGCAGAAGGAGGACATCGTCCCGGCCAACGCCGACCGGCGGATCTTCCAGCTCGCCCCCGCCGTCGCACTCCTGCCCTACCTCCTCGTCCTCGTCGCCATCCCCATCGGTCCCGGCGAGGGCGCCGTCGGCCAGGCCGTCGACGCCGGGCTGTTCTTCGTACTCGCCGTCATGGGCGTCGGCGTCCTCGGCTCGCTCATGGCCGGCTGGGCCTCCGCCAACAAGTTCTCCCTGCTCGGCGGCCTCCGCACCGCCGCCCAGCTGCTGGCCTACGAGCTCCCCATGCTGCTCGCCGCCGCCTCCGTGGCCATGGCCGCCGGGACGGTGTCGCTCCCCGGCATCGTCGAGGCCTTCGAGTGGTGGTGGCTGCCCTGGCAGATCGTCGGCGCGCTGGTCTTCTTCACCGCCGGCCTCGCCGAACTCCAGCGGCCCCCGTTCGACATGCCCGTCGCCGACTCCGAGATCATCTTCGGCGCGTACACGGAGTACACCGGGCTGCGCTTCGCCCTGTTCCTGCTCGCCGAGTACGCCGGCATCGTCGTGCTCTGCGCCCTCACCACCGTCCTGTTCCTCGGCGGCTGGCACGGCCCGCTCGGCGCCGACGGCCTCGGCTGGGTCTGGACCCTGCTCAAGACGGCGGTCCTGGCCTTCCTCGTGATCTGGCTGCGCGTGAGCTACCCGCGGCTGCGCGAGGACCAGCTCCAGAAGCTCGCCTGGACCGTACTCATCCCGCTCGCGCTCGCCCAGATCGCGCTCACCGGCATCGTGAAGGTGGCGATCAACTGATGCCCATGCCCGGATCCGGCCTCGCCAAGGGCCTGGCCGTCACCCTGCGCACCATGACCAAGCGCGCGCACACCGCCCAGTACCCCGAGGTCCAGCCCGAGCTCCCGCCCCGCAGCCGCGGGGTCATCGGCCTGTTCGAGGAGAACTGCACGGTCTGCATGCTGTGCGCGCGTGAATGCCCCGACTGGTGCATCTACATCGACTCCCACAAGGAGACCGTCCCGGCGTCCACCCCCGGCGGGCGCGAGCGCAGCCGCAACGTCCTGGACCGCTTCGCCATCGACTTCTCCCTCTGCATGTACTGCGGCATCTGCATCGAGGTGTGCCCCTTCGACGCCCTCTTCTGGTCGCCGGAGTTCGAGTACGCCGAGACCGACATCCACGAGCTGACCCACGAGCGGGACAAGCTCCGCGAGTGGATGTGGACCGTGCCGGCCCCGCCCGCCCTCGACCCCGCCGCCGAGGAACCGAAGGAAGTCGCCGCCGCCCGCAAGGCGGTGGAGAAGGCCGAGGCAGCCGCAGCCGCGACCGCAGCGGCAGCCGCCGCAGCCGCCGCAGCCGGGACCGACGGCGCGGCCTCCACGGAACCGCCGACCACCCCCGCCCCGGAGGGAGACGCGTGAGCCCCGCCGCCACCCTGGCCGCGGCCACCGCGGCCGGGCCCGGATTCCTGTCCCCGACCGGCGTCGAGGTCGCCTTCGTCCTCGTCGGCCTCGCCACCCTCGGCGCGGCCCTCGTCACGGTCACCACCAAGCAGCTCGTGCACGCGGCCCTGTGGCTGGTCGTCGCGCTCGGCGGCATCGCCGTCGAGTACCTGCTGCTGACCGCGGAGTTCATCGCCTGGGTCCAGGTCCTGATCTACCTCGGATCGGTGGTCGTCCTCCTCCTCTTCGGACTCATGCTCACCAAGGCGCCCATCGGCCGCTCGCCGGACGCGGACTCCGGCAACCGGTGGGTCGCGCTCGGGGTCGCCTCGGTCTCGGCCGTCGCCCTCGTATGGGTCGTCGTCGACGCCTTCCGCACGACCTGGATCGACCTCGACGGCCCCGTCCAGGGCTCGACGAAGGTCTCCGGCGAAATCCTCTTCCAGCACTGGGTGCTGCCCTTCGAGGCGCTCTCCGTCCTCCTCCTCGCGGCCCTGATCGGCGCCATCGTGCTGTCCCGGCGGGACGACCCCAACGGTCCGGACGACTCCGCCGCCCCCGGCAAGGCAGCCGACCCCGGTGACAAGAAGGGCCAGCGCTGATGCACCTCGCCTACCCCGCCGTGCTCGCGGCGCTCCTCTTCTGCACGGGCCTGTACGGCGTACTCGCCCGCCGCAACGCCATCCTGGTCCTGATGTCCGTCGAGCTGATGCTCAACGCCGTCAACCTGAACCTGGTCGCCTTCGACGTGTGGCTGCGCGACACCCTGCACGCCGGCCAGGCACTCACCCTCTTCACCATCGCCATCGCCGCCGCCGAGATCGGCATCGGCCTCGCGATCGTGCTGATGGTGTACCGCAACCGGGGCACGTCCGACGTCGACCGGCTGCGCGACACCGCCGAGGGCCACGAACCCGGCCCCGCCCCCAGCACCAGCACCGCCCGGCCGGAGGTCGCCGCGTGAGCACCACGACCCTGGCCGTCCTCGTCCCCCTGCTCCCCTTCCTGGGCGCGGTGGCAGGACTGCTCCTCGGCCGCACCGCGCCCGGCTTCGTCCGGCCGCTCGCGATCCTGCCGACCCTGGCCGCCGGAGTGCTGGCGGTACTCGTCGCCGTCCGCCAGGGCGGCGGCCGCCCGATCGACACCGCGACCGAGCTGACCCCGACCGGCTCCGTGCCGATCGAGCTCGCGCTGTACCTGGACGGCTTCGCCGTGCTGGTCGCCGTCCTCGTCGGCCTCGTCGCCACCTGCGTGCAGCTCTACTCGACGGCGTACCTCCGCGAGGACCCGCGCTATCCCTCGTACGCCGCTCTGGTCTCCCTGTTCACCTCCGCCATGCTGCTCGTCGTCTACTCCGGCGACCTGATGGTGCTGCTGGTCGGCTGGGAGATCATGGGCATCTGCTCGTACTTCCTGGTCGGTCACTACTGGGAGACCGAGGCCGCCCGGTCCGCCTCCCTGAAGGCCTTCCTCGTCACTAAACTCGGCGACGTCCCCTTCCTGATCGGCCTGTTCGCGCTCGCCACGGACGTCGGCTCCTTCCGCATCACGAAGATCCTGGACACCGTCGCCGCGGGCGGACTCGACCATCCGACGCTGATCGCGCTGCTCCTGCTCGCCGGCGTCGCGGGGAAGTCCGCGCAGTTCCCGCTCCACACCTGGCTCCCCGACGCCATGGCGGGCCCGACCCCGGTCTCGGCGCTGATCCACGCCGCGACGATGGTCGCCGCCGGCGTCTACTTCATCGCCCGCCTCCTCCCCGTCTTCACGGCCTCCACCGCCGCGCTGGTGGTCATGGCCGCCATGGCGGCCGTCACGATGATCGGCTCCGGCCTGGCCGCCCTGGCGCAGGACGACATCAAGCGGGTGCTCGCCTACTCCACGATCGGCCAGCTCGGCTACATGACCGGAGCCCTGGCCGTCGCCGACCGCGGCGCGGCCGTCTTCCACCTCCTGTCCCACGGCGCCTTCAAGGCACTGCTGTTCCTCGGCGCCGGCGTGATCATCCACGCCGCCGGTACGAACTCCCTGGCCGCCATGTCCCGTACCAGCGGCCTGGCCCAGCGCATCCCCGACGCCTTCTGGACGATGACGATCGCGCTGCTCGCGCTCGCCGCCTTCCCGCCCTTCGCCGGCTTCTTCTCCAAGGAAGCCGTCCTCGTCGCCGCCGAACGCGCCGCCGCCGGGCACTCGCAGGTCGCCCCCGGCGCGGCCGGCTGGCTGGTGCTCGTCGCCGGTGTACTGACCGCCCTGCTCACCGCCGCCTACGCCACCCGGCTGTGGCTGATGGCCTTCCGCGGCCGGGGTGCCCAGGCCCCCGACCACGGCAGGGAACCCGTGGCCATGACCGGCGTGCTGTGGCTGCTGGCGATCCCGTCCCTCGCCTTCGGCGTGGCGGCTTGGCCGATCGCCGACTGGTTCGACGGCGGCCGGCTCGTCCCGACCGCGGTCACCTCGGTCCTCGGTACGGGCGCTGCCGTCATCGGCGCTGTGCTCACCTACGGCCTCTGGCAGCGCGCCACCGCCAGGACCGCCCCCGCGGGCACCGCCACCGCCGCGGGCGCGGCGGTCCCCGCCTCCGTGGCCGCCGCCGCGTCCGCCGCCGAAGCCCCCGAGGTGGCCGAGGTGTCCCACGAGCACCCGATCGTCCCGGCCGCCCCCGCCGCCGACCCCGGCCGCGCCCTGCTCGGCCCCCTGCACCGCCACGCCGCCGACGGCTTCCACCTCGACGCCCTCTACGACCGGCTGTTCGTACGCCCCGTCCGCGGGGCCGCGAGCCTCGTCCGCTTCCTCGACCGCGAGGTCGTGGACACGTACGTCCGCGGCGCGGGCACCGGCACCCGGCTGCTCGGCAGCCTCGTCCGCCGGGCCCAGACCGGCAACGTGCAGAGCTACCTGAGCGCCCTGCTCGCCGGCGCCGTGGTCCTGGCGATCGCCACCGCCGTCCTCGCCAACGTCAACGCCGGATCGTGAGCCGTGAGTCAGCCGTGATTGATATCAGCCCGTCCGTGATGCAGTTCCTTCTGGCGTTCATCGTGGCCGCACCGCTCCTGGGCGCCGCCGCGGCCCTCCTGCCGCCCCCGCCCGGCCTCAGGGGCCGCAGCCCCGAACAGGCCGTCCTGCGCCACGGCGTGACCGTGACCGGCGTGATCCTCGCCGCGGCGGTCGCCCTCGCCCTGGGCTTCGACCACAGCGCCCCGTCCCGCTTCCAGGCGACGACGGACATCAGCTGGATCCAGGCGCTGAACGTCCGCATCCACCTCGGCATCGACGGCATCTCGCTCCCCCTCCTCCTGATGACCGCGCTGCTGTTCTTCCTGTGCGCGCTCTACAGCTACTTCAAGCTCCCCGCGGGCTCCTCCGCGAAGGCCTTCGTCGCCCTGCTCCTCGTGCTCGAATCCGGCACCCTCGCCACCTTCGCCGTCCTCGACCTGCTGCTGTTCTTCCTCGCCTTCGAGATGGTCCTCATCCCGATGTACTTCCTCATCGCCCGCTGGGGCGGTGCTCAGCGGCAGGCCGCCGCCTGGAAGTTCATCCTCTACACCCTCCTCGGCTCCGTGGTCATGCTGCTCGGCCTGCTCCTCATCGGCCTGCAGAGCGGCACTTTCGACATGGTGGCACTCGCCTCTGACAACGGCCGCGAACTGTCCCGAACCACCCAGCTCCTCGCCGTCCTCGCCATCGGAACCGGCCTCGCCGTGAAGACCCCGATGTGGCCGCTGCACAGCTGGCTCCCGGACGCCCACACCGCCGCGCCCACCGTCGGCTCCGTCCTGCTCGCCGGGGTCCTGCTCAAGATGGGCACGTACGGGTTCGTCCGCATCCTGCTCCCCGCCACCCCCGACGGCATGGCCGTCTTCGCCCCCTACCTGGGCGCCTTCGCCGCCGTCGGCATCGTCTACGGCTCCCTGGCCTGCCTCGCGCTGGCCCGCCGGGGAAGCAGGGGCGACCTCAAGCGCCTCATCGCCTACTCCTCCGTCGGCCACATGGGCTTCGTCCTCCTCGGCATCGCGAGCATGACCCCCACCGGCGTCAACGGCGCGCTCTTCGCCAACGTCGCCCACGGCCTGATCACCGGTCTCCTCTTCTTCCTCGTCGGCGCCCTCAAGGACCGCTACGGCACCGCCGACCTCGACAGCCTCGCCGGGGCCACCGGCGCCGCCCTCTACGGCCGCGCCCCCCGCTTCGGCGCCTACCTCGCCTTCGCCGCCGTGGCCTCCCTCGGCCTGCCCGGCCTGGCCGGGTTCTGGGGCGAGATGCTGGCCCTGCTCGGCGCCTTCGACCCCGCCGAGGGCCTCTCCCGCCCCGCCTTCCTCACGTACACGGCCGTCGGCGCGTTCGGCACCCTCCTGACCGCCGCCTACCTCCTGATCGTCGTACGGCGCGTCTGCATGGGCGACCCGAAAGCCGGTCCCGAACTCGCCGTCGCGGACATCCAGCGCTACGAGTTCGCCGCCTGGACCCCCCTCGTCGCCCTCACCGTCCTCGCCGGCCTCTGGCCCGCGGTCCTCCTCGGCCTCACCGACCCGGCCGTCCAGAAGCTCCTCGCAGGAGGCACCTCATGACGGCCACGACGGCCCTGACGGCCCTGACCGCCCTGACACTCCCCACCGGCCCCGCCGCCGAGGCCCCCCGCCTGGTCCAGTCCGTCGACTGGCTGGCCATCGCACCCGTGGTCATCACCGCCGTCGTCGGCCTCGCCGTCCTGGTCGCCGACCTGTTCGTGCCCGAGCGCCGCAAGCCGCTCCTCGGCTGGATCTCCGTGGCCGGCCTGGCCGCCGCGACCGCCACCCTGCTCCCGCTGCGCGCCGGCGACCGCGGCACGTTCTGCCTGACCGGCGACCCGACCGCCTGCAGCTACACCGCCGACCACTTCACCCTGGTCGTCCAGTTCCTGGTGCTGGCCGGCGCCCTGGTCACCGCGCTGCTGTCGGTCACCGCCGTACGCGAGACGCGCATGCCCGCCGGCGAGTACTGGTTCCTGCTGCTCTCCTCGGCCGCCGGCGCGGCCCTGCTGCCCGCCTCCCGGGACCTCGCCACCCTGATCGTCGCCCTCGAAGTCGCCTCGCTGCCCGCCTTCGCCCTCGTCGGCATGCGCCGCGGCGACCGCCTCTCCTCCGAGGCCGCCCTCAAGTTCTTCCTCTCCTCCGTCACGGCCACCGCCGTCTCCCTGCTCGGCGTCAGCTTCGTCTACGCCGCCACCGGATCCCTGCACCTCACCCAGGTCGCCGACCGGTTGGAAGACGTCCCCGGGCAGCTCGACACCCTCGCCATGGCCGGTGTCGCGCTGACCCTCGTCGGCTTCGCCTTCAAGACCGCGGCCGTCCCCTTCCACTTCTGGGTCCCCGACACCTACGTCGGCGCGCCGCTGCCCATCGCCGGGTACCTCTCGGTGGTCGGCAAGGCCGTCGGCTTCACCGGCCTCGTCCTCGTCACGGTGATCGCCTTCCCGGCCTACTCCGACATCTGGGGACCGGCCCTCGCCGTCCTCGCCGCGCTCACCATGACGGTGGGCAACGCGGGCGCCCTGCGGCAGTCCGCCGACCGCCCGAACAGCGCCGTCCGCCTGCTGGCCTGGTCCTCGGTCGGGCAGGCGGGCTACCTGCTCGTCCCGATCGCCGCCGCCGCGTACTCCGGGCGCGACCAGATCGGCGCCACCGTCGCCTACGCCCTCATGTACGCCGCCGTGAACCTCGGCGCCTTCGCCGTGGCCGCGCTCGTGGCCCGCACGAAGCCGCTCCACCGCATCAGCGACTACCGCGGCCTGTACGCCGAGCGTCCCCTGGCCGCCCTCTCGCTGGCCTTCTTCCTGCTCTGCCTGGCGGGCCTGCCGCCGGGCATCATCGGCCTCTTCGCCAAGGTCACCGTCTTCCGCTCCGCCGTCGACGCGGGCCTGGGCTGGCTGGCCGTCGTCATGGCGGTCAACGTCGTCGTCGCCCTGTACTACTACCTGCGCTGGACGGCGCTGCTCTTCCGTACCCCCGGTGAGACCGCGGGAGCCTCCGGGGCCTCCGGGGCCTCCGGGGCCGGCGAACCGGTGGCGGGAGCCCGTACGAGGGCGCCCTGGCCGGTCGCCGCCGCCATCGTGCTGACCGCGGCCACCGCGCTCGTGCTCTCGGGCGCCCCGCAGCTGGTCCTGCGCTTCGCGTCGGGCAGCCTCTTCCCGCAGTAGCCGCCCGCGCCCCGCACGGCCCGCGACCCGTACGGAGTAACGCCCACGACCGCCCCGCCACCCCGGCCGCACGGGGAGCGGGGCGGGCGCGCGCCGGGAACCAGACGCCCCCACCTCGCGTTGACCAGGAAGGGAGGGTCCACTGGACCGTAGACCCTCAGACCCTGACGGGGCTCCCCTGCCGCACCACAAGGAGGGCGTACCGTGCACCGCCGGCACAACGGGCTCAAGACCGCCGTACTCCTCGGCGGCCTGTCCGCACTCATCATCGCCATCGGCAGCTTCTTCGGACGGGGCGGCCTGATCGTCGCCGTCCTCGTCGCCCTCGGGACGAACGCGTACGCGTACTGGAACAGCGGCACACTGGCTCTACGCGCGATGCGCGCCCGCCCGGTCAGCGAGTTCGAGGCACCGGCGCTCTACCGCATCGTGCGCGAGCTCTCCACATCCGCGCGCCAGCCCATGCCGCGCCTCTACATCTCCCCGACCGAGGCGCCCAACGCCTTCGCCACCGGCCGCAATCCGCGCAACGCCGCGGTGTGCTGCACGGAGGGCATCCTGCGCATCCTCGACGAGCGCGAGCTGCGCGGCGTCATCGGCCACGAGCTCAGCCATGTCTACAACCGCGACATCCTGATCTCTTCGGTCGCCGGAGCCCTCGCGTCCGTGATCATGTTCCTGGTGAACTTCGCCTGGCTCATCCCGGTCGGCCGCTCCAGCGACGACGAGGGCCCCGGCCTCTTCGGCATGCTGCTGATCATGATCCTGGGCCCGCTGGCGGCCTCCGTGATCCAGCTCGCCATCAGCCGCTCGCGCGAGTACGAGGCCGACGCCTCCGGCGCCCAGCTCACGGGCGACCCCCTCGCCCTCGCCGCCGCCCTGCGCAAGCTCGACGCGGGCACCAAGCAGCTTCCGCTGCCCCCGGAGCCCCGGCTGGAGACCGCGAGCCACATGATGATCGCGAACCCGTTCCGTCCGGGCGAGGGCCTCTCCAGGATGTTCTCGACCCACCCCCCGATGGCCGAGCGCATCGCCCGGCTCGAACAGATGGCAGGACACCGGCAGTGAAAACCATCCTGAACGTCATTTGGCTCGTCCTCAGCGGCATCTGGCTGTTCCTCGGCTACTGCCTCGCCGGGGTGCTCCTCTGCATCACCATCATCGGCATCCCCTTCGGGATCGCGGCCTTCCGCATCGCCGTCTACGCCCTCTGGCCCTTCGGCTACACCGCGGTCGAGCGCCGCGACGCGGGCGCCGGCTCCTGCGTCGGCAACGTCCTGTGGCTGGTGCTCGCGGGCTGGTGGCTGGCCCTGGGCCACATCGTCACGGGCATCGCCCTGTGCGTCACCATCATCGGTATCCCCTTCGGCATCGCCAACTTCAAGATGGTCCCGCTGTCGCTGCTCCCGCTGGGCCGCGAAATCGTCCCGACGGACGCCCCGTTCGCCGCGCGCTGAGGGAGATCCGGACCCGCGACCGCCGTCCCGGACGGAGTTGTCCACAGGGGGAGCGCGGTGCCGGTGGTCTCGTTCACCATGAAGGCATGGACGAGACCGAGCAGTTGCTGGAGCAAGTCACCGAACGCGCCGCGGACGGTGTGCGCTGTCGCGGGAAGCGCGATCCGCGACCACGCCCCCGGCCGGAGTTCAGATCCTCGACCCGGACCGGTGGCGCACCCGGTAGACCACTGCCCCGAACGCCAGTACCAACAGCCCCGCCACCGCCGGGACCAGAGGCAGTGTGACGGCCAGCACCACGCAGCCGGACAGCCCGAGGGCTGCCACGGCCCGACCCTTGACAGCTGAATCGAGAGTCCACGCGGAGGCGTTCGCGATCGCGTAGTAGACCAGCACCCCGAAGGAGGAGAAACCGATCGCGCCCCGCAGGTCGGCGGTGGCCGCGAGCACCGCCACGACCGCGCCCACGGCCAGTTCGGCATGGTGCGGCACCTGGTGCCGAGGATGTACGACGGCCAGCGAGCGGGGGAGATGGCCGTCCCGGGCCATGGCCAGGGCCGTCCGCGACACCCCGAGCACCAGGGCGAGCAGCGAGCCCAGCGCGGCGAGGGCCGCGCCCACCCGGACCGCCGGGGCCAGCTCGGGCCGACCGGCCGCCCGCACCGCGTCGGCGAGCGGGGCCGTCGACCGGGCGAGCCCCTCCGCACCGAGCACCGACAGCGCCGCCACCGCCACGGCGGCGTACACCAGCAGGGCGATCCCCAGTGCCAGCGGCACCGCCCGCGGGATCGTCCGCTCCGGATCGCGCACCTCCTCGCCCAGGGTGGTGATCCGCGCGTAGCCCGCGAAGGCGAAGAAGAGCAGCCCGGCGCCCTGCAGCAGCCCGAGGGCGCCCCCGTCCCAGCCGCCGCCCAGCCGGCCCGCCTCGGCCGCGCCGGAGCCCAGGCACACCACCACCACGCCGGCGAGCACCGCGAGCACCGCCGACACGATCCAGCGGGCGATCCGGGCGGACTTCCGCACACCTCCGTAGCTCGCGGCCGTCAGGGCCACCACCGCCGCGACGGCCACGGCGTGCTGCTGCCCGGGCCACACGTAGGCGCCCACCGTGAGGGCCATCGCCGCGCAGGAGGCGGTTTTGCCGATCACGAAGCCCCAGCCGGCCAGGAAGCCCCAGAACGGGCCGAGCCGCTCGCGCCCGTAGACGTACGTGCCGCCGGAGGTCGGGTACCGGGCGGCGAGGCGCGCCGAGGAGTGGGCGTTGCAGTAGGCCACGAGAGCGGCGACCGCGAGCGCCGCGAGGAGCGCGCCGCCCGCCGCGCGCGCGGCGGGGGCGAGGGCCGCGAAGATGCCGGCGCCCACCATCGCGCCCAGCCCGACGACCACGGCGTCGGCCACCCCGAGGGTCCGCTTGAGTTGCTGTTCCACGCGTGGAGGCTAGTCGCCGCCGCCGCCCGGGCGGGGGCCCGCGGGTGACGGCAGCCTGAACGACGCCCTCCCGGCCGGGTCGCGGAGGACGCGCGCACGCGCCCCCGCACCTCGCTCGGGCGGGCATGGTCCGCCCGGCGCGGCCGTTCGCCCCCAGCCCGCAGCCCGCAGCCCGCAGCCCGCAGCGCCCAGGCCCCAACCCCCGGCCCCCGCCCCAAACCCCCGGCTCCCGGCCCCGGCCCCAGGTCCCGGCCTCAGGCCCCGGCCCCAGGCCCCGGCCCCGGCCTGCACCCGTCCCGTACGCGCCGCCAGCTTCCGGCCCGCACCTGTCCCGTACGCGCCCCCAGCTCCCCGTCCCGTACGCGCCCCCGCGCCCCTCGCGCCCCCCGGGAAGCACCGCGGTCCGGCGGTCGGTGAGGACCGCCGGGCCGGCGTGGAGTCGGGTCGGGCCCGTAATCAGCGGTAGTTGACGAACTGGACCGCGAAGTCGAGGTCCTTGCCCTTGAGGAGGGCCTGGATGGCCTGCAGGTCGTCACGGCTCTTGGAGCTGACGCGCAGCTCCTCGCCCTGGACCTGTGCCTTGACGCCCTTGGGGCCCTCGTCCCGGATGATCTTCGCGACCTTCTTGGCGTTCTCCTGCGAGATGCCTTCCTCGATCGTCGCGAAGATCTTGTACTCCTTGCCGGACAGCTGCGGCTCGCCGGCGTCCAGCGCCTTGAGCGAGATCCCGCGCTTGACCAGCTTGGTCTCGAAGACGTCGAGGACGGCCTTGACGCGCTCCTCGGAGTTCGCCTCCATCAGGATCTTCTCGCCGGACCAGGCGATCGTGGCGCCGGTGCCCTTGAAGTCGTAGCGCTGGGAGAGCTCCTTGGCGGCCTGGTTGAGGGCGTTGTCGACCTCCTGCCGCTCGACCTTCGAGACGATGTCGAAACTGGAGTCGGCCATGTGCTGTGGCTCCTTGAAGTCGGTAGTGACGGCCCCGGAGGGCGCGGCCGGACATGCCCGGCGCGCTCCGCAAAGCCTAGCCACCGCGCCCACCCGCGGCGCTGATCAATCCGGTGGCGAAGCACCCCCGGGCATCAGGTATCGTTTACGTCGTTGCCGGGGAGCGCCGCCGCAAGGCGGAAAAAACGGCAGCAACTCTTGGCGGTGTGCCCGAGTGGCCAAAGGGAGCAGACTGTAAATCTGCCGGCTCAGCCTACCCAGGTTCGAACCCTGGCGCCGCCACGCGATGTGAGGCCCCCGTTACTGCGGAAACGCAGTGACGGGGGTCTTCTCGCATACGCCGCG
Source organism: Streptomyces sp. NPDC058662 (assembly GCF_042716255.1). Taxonomy (NCBI): domain Bacteria; kingdom Bacillati; phylum Actinomycetota; class Actinomycetes; order Kitasatosporales; family Streptomycetaceae; genus Streptomyces; species Streptomyces sp. NPDC058662. Next base: position 15,611 of record NZ_JBHXRU010000059.1, read on the forward strand.
CCACCCGTCGACGGGCGCGCGGCCGCCCGCACCAGCGGTGGCCCGGGCGCACAGGCGCCCGGCAGGACCAGTCGGGGGAACTGCCGGCACTCCCCCCGATACCCCCTCCGTCCGGATCGCCGTGCGGGACCGGGGCCGATACCGTCCGCGCCGCCGCCCGTTCGGTTTCGCGGCCCGCCGTCGACCGCATCGTCACGGCCCCCTGTTCGTTCACCGGACGTGAAATGGACATCTGACACACGCGGAAAGGTCGGCGGCGGCGTGCTCGTCGCCCTGCTGGGCGCCGGCATCCCGGCTCTGGTGGGGGCGGCGCTCGACACGCAGGTGGGGGACCCCTACCAGGAGACCCGGCTGTACTTCGGCACCGACCGCCCCGGCGGCCGCGACCCGATTGGGGAGGGGGAGTTCATGCGGTTCCTGGACCGCGAGATCACCCCCGCCTTTCCCGAGGGGCTGACCCTGCACGAGGGGTACGGCCAGTGGCGCGGGAAGGACGGCGCCATCGTGCGCGAGACCTCCTACGAGGTGGTGCTGCTGTACCCCGAGAAGGAGGCCGACGAGCGCGGCGGCCGCATCGAGCGGATCCGCCAGGCGTACGAGGACCGGTACCAGCAGGACTCCGTCGGGCGCTCCGACGACAAACTGACCGTCGCTTTCTGAACCCGCCCCGCCCCCGGCCGGCGCGGCGCCGGCGGGGCGGGCGTCCACCCGCCCGGGGCCGGGGCCTCAGTTGCCGGCCACGTCCTTGACGGCCACCGCCACCGGGGTCGAGCCCGACACCAGCTCCAGGGTCAGGCCCGCCGTCGCCGGGGTCTCGATCAGCTCGGCCAGCACCGCCGCCACGTCGTCGCGCGGGACGGGCCCGCGCCCCGTCCGGGCCTCCAGGCGGACCAGGCCCGTACCGGCGTCGTCGATCAGCGCGCCCGGGCGCAGAACCGTCCACTCCAGTCCCAGCCGGGTCCGGACGTGCTCGTCGGCCTCGCCCTTCGCGCGCAGGTAGGCGTCGAAGACGTCGTCGCCCTCGTGGTGCGCGTCCGCACCCATCGAAGAGACCGTCAGGAAGCGGCTCACGCGGGCCCGTTCGGCGGCGTCGGCGAACAGCACCGCCGCGCCCCGGTCCACGGTGTCCTTCCGGTCGGCTCCGCTGCCGGGACCCGCGCCGGCGGCGAACACCGCCACGTCCGCGCCGTGCAGGATCCCCGCGACGTGCTCCACCGAGGCCGACTCCAGATCGCACAGCACCGGTTCGGCGCCGGCCTCCCTCAGGTCGTCGCCCTGTGCCGGGTCGCGGATGATGCCCGCGACCTCGTACCCGCGTGCGGCGAGCAGGCGCTCCAGCCGCAGCGCGATCTGTCCGTGTCCACCCGCGATGACGATGCGCATGACCCGACGGTACGACGACCCGGACGCCCGCGCCCGCGAACGCACGGCCCACCTCAGGGCCCGGGCTCCGTACGACCCTGCCGGGGCAGGTCCAGGGCCACCGCCACGGCCGAGTCGCAGTACTCCCGTACGGCACTCGTCCGGGCTACCACGCGCCCCCGGTGGATCACGATCCGGCTGTACGCGAGGGACAGCACGCCCGCGATCCGGTCCCCGCGCACCGCGAGCAGCTCCGCCGGGAACCCGGCCTCCACCCGCACCTCCGCCAGGCCCATGGCCTCGCGGGCGGCGGCGCTGACGGAGGCGTAGGCCTCGCCCGGGCGCAGCCCGCCCTGGGAAGCGAGCAGGTACGCGGCCTCCAGAGGATCGCCGCGCCCCACCGGGTTCCCCGCGTCCCGCAACGCCCCGCTGCCGGCCGCCACACGGACCCCGGAGGCCCGCAGCAGCCGTACGGGCGCCGTCCGCAGGCCGCGCCGCTCCAGGGCCGCGCAGTCCCCCTGGGGCAGGCAGGTCACCCGTACGCCGGCCGCGGCCAGCTGGTCGGCGGCGCGGGTCGCCACCTCCAGCGGGAGCCGGGCCAGCCCGCCGCAGGGCCCGACGGTCACTCCTGGCCGCAGCCCGCCGGCCATCGCCGCGAGGCGGGACAGGCGGGCCGGGTCGTCACCGTCCGTGTGCAGGTCGACGGGGCAGCCGTGCTCGTCGGCGAGTTCCAGGACGGCTTCGAGGAAGCCCGTGGGGTCGGGGTCCAGGTCGGGGCAGCCACCGATCACGGAGGCGCCCATCTTGACCGCGTCGCGCAGCATGGCGCGCCCGTCCGCGCCGGCCACGCCGGTGAGGAGCCGGGGGACGGCCACGGCGGTGAGGTCGGTGAGCCCGCGCAGGGACCGGCGGGCCTGGAGCACGGCCTCCATGGGGCCGAGTCCGTGCATGTCGGCGATCCGGACGTGCGAGCGCACGGCGGTGGCGCCGTGGCCGAGCTGGAGCAGGGCGGCCTCGGTGGCCCGGCGCTGGACCTCGTCGGGGGTGTACGAGACGGGCCCCTCGCCGTCCGCGGTCAGCGCGGTGTCCCCGTGCGCGTGGGGCTCGGCCGGGGCGGGCAGCAGCAGGTAGCCGCTGAGGTCCACCCGGGACAGGGCGGGAGCGGGCAGGCTGCCCGCGGTGCCGACGGCCTGGATCCGGCCGCCGCTCAGGCGCACGTCGACGGTGCGGCCGTCGGTGAGGCGGGCGCCGGTGAGCAGCAGGCTCGCGACCTCGGCGGCGGCGCGGCCGCCGCCCCCGCCGGGGCCGTCGCCCGGGGCGCGGGACGGCTGCTGCGGCTGGCTGTCGGACATCGCGCTCCTGCGGTGGCTCGGGCGGTCCTGGGCCGCGGCCGCAGCGCGCGGCCCAAGATCACGCAGCGTGCTCAGAGCCTAGGGCGCGGCGCACCCCGCTTCACGGAAGAGCGAAATAGTCGTACCGGTGTGGTGCCCACGCGCCGCGGCGCCCCCGCACGCGCCCGGCGCGACCGGAACGGGGATCGCGCCGCGACCGCGCCGTGTGAGCCCGCGCACATCCAGGGCCGAAACAGGGCTCCGGGCCGTCGGAGAGATGATCGCCGCGGAGTTCCGGACCCCCTCGGAGCCCAGCTGCCGCAAAGGATTTGGGCGATGGGTAGGCAACCGTGTAATGTCTTCATCGCTCGCCCCAATAGCTCAGTCGGTAGAGCGTCTCCATGGTAAGGAGAAGGTCTGCGGTTCGATTCCGCATTGGGGCTCTGGTGAGAGAGGCCCCCCATCCTCGGGTGGGGAGCTGATCACATCAAAGCGGCGTAGCTCAGTCGGTAGAGCAAGCGGCTCATAATCGCTGTGTCACCGGTTCAAGTCCGGTCGCCGCTACACCCAGTAGCCGATTGCGGGGTCGGTCTCCCGATCGGCTACTCTTTTATGCGTTCATCCGTCCAATTTTCCGTCAAGGAGCACTCACGTGGCTGCCACCGACGTCCGCCCGAAGATCACGCTGGCCTGCGTGGAGTGCAAGGAGCGGAACTACATCACCAAGAAGAACCGGCGTAACGACCCGGACCGTCTTGAGATGAAGAAGCACTGCCCGCGTTGCAACTCGCACACCGCGCACCGCGAGACCCGCTGATCCCAGCGAAGTCTCGTACAACAGGCACCGTCATGAGGTCGTCCCCCTTCATCGGGGGGCGGCCTTGTGTCGTTTTCGCACCCGCCGCGGCGCCGGTGCGCCCGTGCCGGTTCCTGTGCCGGTTCCTGTGTCTTTAGTCCCTTCATCTGGAGGTAGTGAGTCATGGCTCTCGACCAGTCCTTCGTGGGGCGGAGCTACCCGCCCACCGATCCGTACGAGGTCGGCCGGGAGAAGATCCGCGAATTCGCGGTCGCGGTGGGTGACGCCAATCCCGTCTACACCGACCCCGAGGCCGCCAAGGCGTTCGGCCACTCCGATGTGATCGCCCCGCCGACCTTCGTGTTCGCCATCACGTTCGCGGCGGCCGGCGCGGTCGTCGAGGACCCGCAGCTCGGGCTGGACTACAGCCGGGTCGTGCACGGCGACCAGAAGTTCGCGTACTCCCGCCCGGTGCGCGCGGGCGACCGCCTCACGGTGACCTCCACCATCGAGGCCGTGAAGTCGCTCGCGGGCAACGACATCATCGACATCCGCGGCGAGGTCCACGACGAGACCGGCGAGCACGTGGTGACGGCGTGGACGAAGCTCGTCTCCCGCGCCCCCGAGGAGGCCTGACATGGCAGCGCAGATCAAGTACGCCGACGTAGAGGTCGGCACCGAGCTGCCGGCGGCCGCCTTCCCCGTGACGCGCGCCACGCTCGTGCGGTACGCGGGCGCCTCGGGCGACTTCAACCCGATCCACTGGAACGAGAAGTTCGCCAAGGAGGTCGGGCTGCCGGACGTGATCGCGCACGGCATGTTCACGATGGCCGAGGCGATCCGCGTCGTCACCGACTGGGTGGGCGACCCGGGCGCGGTGGTCGAGTACGGGGTGCGCTTCACGAAGCCCGTGGTGGTGCCGAACGACGAGCAGGGCGGTCTGATCGAGGTCACGGCGAAGGTGGCGGTCAAGCTGGACGACAACCGCGTCCGCGTCGACCTGACGGCGATGAGCGCGGGCCAGAAGGTGCTGGGCATGTCCCGCGCCGTGGTCGCGCTCGCCTGACACCGCCCCGGACAGGGCCCCAGGGCCCTGTCCGGGGGCCCCTGCCCCGGCTCCGGGTCCCGCGTCCGCCGCGACGCGCGTGCGCCGGTGTCGGGCGGCGGCTCCCGCTCCTCGACGGAGCGAGGCCGGGGTTGACGTAGTTAGTGAGTGAGTACTAACTTCGTTGTATGGCAAGGATGAGCGCGGATGAGCGGCGCGAGAGCGTCGTGCGGGCGGCACTGCACGAGTTCTCCCTCGGCGGGTACTACGGGACCTCCACCGAGGCCATCGCCCAGCGCGTCGGGGTGTCGCAGCCGTACTTGTTCCGGCTCTTCCCCAGTAAGCGGGCCATCTTCCTCGCGGCGGCCGGACGCTGTCTGGAGCACACCCGCAAGGCCTTCGCCGACGCCTCCGACGGCGTGCACGGCGAGGAGGCGGTGCGCGCCATCGCCAACGCCTACACCCGGCTCATCACCGAGGAGCCGGAGATGCTCCGGATGCAGCTCCAGATGTACGTCACCGTCGCCGCCGCCGAGGCGGCCGGGGACCAGGAGCTCGGCGAGCTCGTCCGCGCGGGCTGGATGGAGCTCTGGGACACCGTGCACCTGCCTCTCGGCGCCGACACCGACGCGACCACCACCTTCATGGCGCAGGGGATGCTGATCACCAACCTCGCCGCCATGGGCTTCCCGCCCGGCCACCGGGTCTGGGAGGGCCTGTACCCCTCGGCCCGCGCCGAAGGCCGTCTGCGCAAGTGAGTACGGGCGCAATGCCCGCCATGGCCCGGCCCTCCGGGAGGCTTTCCGTCGCGCGTCGTAGTTAGTGACCGATAGCTAACAACCTGACAGGCGCCGCATCGCACGACCACGCCCGAAGCAGTAGCGGATCCGCACCGACGTCAAGGAGTGCACACCGTGCCCGACATCCCCTGGTCCACGCCCAGTCCTGCCGCTCCCGGCGGCCAGGTGCTCGTCATGGCCTCCCGTTTCGAGACCGCCACCCTCGCCGGCGCCGTCCGGTTCCTCCTCAAGACCCCCGGCATCATCCTCCAGATCCGCAGGGCACCCGGAGCCCACGGCGCGGCCCTGCGGGCGCGGGTGGCGCGCCGCACCTTCCTGACCGTCTCCGCCTGGCAGGACCGGGACGCCCTCTACCGCTTCGCCGGCAGCGAGCCGCACCGCTCCAGCTCCCGCGCCGCGGCCGCGCACATGAAGGAGTCGGCCTTCACGTTCTGGACCGTGCCGGCGGCCGAGCTGCCCGTCACCCGGGAGGAGGCCGAGCGCCGCCTCGCCGAGCAGCCGCGGCCGACCGGCTGAGCCGCGGTCCGTGGCCCCGCCGGGATGCGAGGGGCACGGACCGTACTCTTGTCCACGTGCAGGAACTCCACGACGCCCCCCTCGCCCCGCTGACCACCTTCCGCCTCGGTGGCCCCGCCGCCCGCCTGGTCACCGCGACCACCGACGCCGAAGTCGTCGCCACCGTGCGCGCCGCGGACGACAGCGGCACCCCGCTCCTGATCATCGGCGGCGGCAGCAACCTGGTCATCGGCGACCGGGGCTTCGAGGGCACCGCCCTGCGCATCGCGACCACCGGCTTCCTCCTCGACGGGACCTCCCTGGAGCTCGCCGCCGGCGAGAACTGGAGTGACGCCGTCGCCCGCACCGTCGAGGCGGGCCTCGCCGGGATCGAGTGCCTCGCCGGGATCCCCGGTTCCGCCGGGGCGACCCCGATCCAGAACGTCGGGGCGTACGGGCAGGAGGTGCGGGACACCGTCACCGAGGTCGTCGCCTACGACCGCACCCGCCGCGAAACGGTCACGCTGAGCGCCGCCGAGTGCGCGTTCGCGTACCGCGACAGCCTGTTCAAGCACCAGCCCGAGCGGTACGTGGTCCTTCGCGTGCGCTTCGCCCTGGAGGACGCGGGCGGACTGTCCGCGCCGATCAAGTACCCCGAGACGGCCCGCGCCCTGGGCGTCGGGGCAGGCGACCGAGTCCCCGCCGCCACCGCCCGCGAGACCGTCCTGCGCCTGCGCGCCGGCAAGGGCATGGTCCTGGACCCGGCCGACCACGACACCTGGTCGGCGGGCTCCTTCTTCCACAACCCGATCCTGACCGACGAGGCCTACGCCGCCTTCCTCGCCCGGGTCCAGGACCGCCTCGGCCCCGACACCGCCCCGCCCGCGTACCCGGCGGGCGACGGCCGTACGAAGACCAGCGCCGCCTGGCTGATCGACAAGGCCGGTTTCACCAAGGGCTACGGCACCGGCCCGGCGCGCATCTCCACCAAGCACACCCTCGCCCTCACCAACCGGGGCGGCGCCACCACCGAGGACCTGCTCGCCCTGGCCCGGGAGGTCGTCGCGGGCGTCCACGCGGCCTTCGGCGTCACCCTGGTCAACGAGCCGGTGACGGTCGGCGTCAGCATCTGAGGAGTTCCGGCCGCCCATGCTCTGTCCCCTGCACGGAGCCGGTACGGACCCCACCCGCCTCGTGGGCCGCACGCTCAGCAGAGTCGTCGCGTCCTGGCACATCAGCGACGGCGAGCGGTCCGAGGCTCCCCTCGACGTCTGGCTGATCGACAGCGTCGGCGACTCCATCCGCATCACCACCGGGTCCGACCAGTGCCTCATCGTGGAGTCCGCCGCGCCGCACGCGCCGTACGACATGGGGGAGTGGGGCCGCGTCGAGGTCGGCGAGGACCTCGGCGACCACCCCTTCCTGCGGCACCTCGGCGAGACCGTCGCCTCCGTCACCGAGTACGCGCTGCCGGAGCAGGGCCGCACCCACCTGGAGATCGGCTTCCCGGACGGCGGCCGGGTCCGCGCCGACTGCTACGAGGGGGACCTGCGGCTCACCCGGTGAGCCAGTGGTCGATGCCGGCGAGCAGCTTGGCCTGCACATCGTCCGGCGCGGCCGAACCGCGGACCGACTGGCGGGCCAGCTCGGCCAGCTCCGGATCCGTGAACCCGTGGTGGCGGCGGGCGATCTCGTACTGGGCCGCCAGCCGGGACCCGAACAGCAGGGGGTCGTCCGCGCCCAGCGCCATCGGCACCCCGGCGTCGAAGAGCGTGCGCAGCGGGACGTCCTCGGGCCGCTGGTACACCCCCAGGGCCACGTTGGAGGCCGGGCAGACCTCGCAGGTGATCTGCCGGTCGGCGAGCCGCTTGAGCAGCCGGGGGTCCTCGGCGGCCCGTACGCCGTGTCCGATGCGGGCCGCGTGCAGGTCGTCGAGGCAGTCGCGGACCGAGGCGGGGCCGCTGAGCTCGCCGCCGTGCGGGGCCGCCAGGAGGCCGCCCTCACGGGCGATGGCGAAGGCCCGGTCGAAGTCCCGGGCCATGCCGCGGCGCTCGTCGTTGGAGAGCCCGAAGCCGACGACGCCGCGGTCTGCGTAGCGGACGGCCAGGCGGGCCAGGGTGCGGGCGTCGAGGGGGTGCTTCATGCGGTTGGCGGCGATGAGGACCCGCATCCCGAGGCCGGTCTCCCGGGACGCCGAGTCGACGGCGTCCAGGATGACCTCGACCGCGGGGATCATCCCGCCGAGGAGCGGGGCGTAGGAGGTGGGATCGACCTGGATCTCCAGCCAGCCGCTGCCGTCCCGGACATCCTCCTCGGCGGCCTCGCGCACCAGCCGGCGGATGTCGTCGGGCTCGCGCAGGCAGGACCGGGCGGCGTCGTACAGGCGCTGGAAGCGGAACCAGCCGCGCTCGTCGGTGGCGCGGAGCTTGGGCGGCTCGTCGGCGGTCAGCGCGTCGGGCAGGCGTACGCCGTACTTGTCGGCGAGCTCCAGCAGGGTCGATGGCCGCATCGACCCGGTGAAGTGCAGGTGGAGGTGTGCTTTCGGCAGAAGCGTGAGATCGCGTGCGTGCTCCATCCGGTGATCCTGCCGTACGCACGCGCTGAGCGGGAGGGCGTTTACCGATCGGGGGCTTGCTCGAACGGGAGATCGGGGCTCCGCCCCGGGCCCCGCGCCTCAAACGCCGGCGAGGCTGTAGGTCGCGGCTCGGACGTCGGCGGAGCTGTGGTCGCGCCTCGGACGTCGGCGGGGCTGTAGGTCGCGCCTCGGACGTCGGCGGGGCTGTAGGTCGCGGCCCGTGCCTCGGGTGTCCGAACGGGGGAGCGGCGGCAGCCCGTGGGGGTGCCGCCGCTCGGGTGGGGCGGGGGTGGGTCAGGCCTTGGCTTCCGCCAGGAGCTTCTGGAGCCGGGAGACGCCCTCCACCAGGTCCTCGTCGCCCAGGGCGTACGAGAGGCGGAGGTAGCCCGGGGTGCCGAAGGCCTCGCCCGGGACGACCGCGACCTCCACCTCGTCGAGGATCAGCGCGGCCAGCTCGACCGAGGTCTGCGGGCGCTTTCCGCGGATCTCCTTGCCGAGGAGCTGCTTGACCGACGGGTACACGTAGAACGCGCCCTCGGGGGTCGGGCAGACCACGCCCTCGATCTCGTTCAGCATCCGCACGATCGTCTGGCGGCGGCGGTCGAAGGCGGTGCGCATCTCGTGGACCGCGTCCAGGTTCCCGGAGACGGCGGCCAGCGCCGCGACCTGGGCCACGTTGGAGACGTTGGAGGTGGCGTGCGACTGCAGGTTGGTCGCGGCCTTCACGACGTCGCGCGGGCCGATGATCCAGCCCACCCGCCAGCCGGTCATCGCGTACGTCTTGGCGACACCGTTCACGACGATGCAGCGGTCGGCCAGCTCGGGGACGATCGCCGGCAGGGAGACGAACTTCGCGTCGCCGTAGACCAGGTGCTCGTAGATCTCGTCGGTCAGGACCCACAGGCCCTTCTCCGCGGCCCAGCGGCCGATCGCCTCGGCGTCCGCCTCGCTGTAGACGGCGCCCGTGGGGTTGGAGGGGGAGACGAAGAGGACGACCTTGGTGCGCTCGGTGCGCGCGGCCTCCAGCTGCTCCACGGAGACCCGGTAGCCGGTGGTCTCGTCGGCGACGACCTCGACCGGGACACCGCCGGCGAGACGGATGGACTCCGGGTAGGTGGTCCAGTACGGAGCCGGGACGATGACCTCGTCACCCGGGTCGAGGATGGCCGCGAAGGCCTCGTAGATCGCCTGCTTGCCGCCGTTGGTGACGAGGACCTGGGAGGCGTCGACCTCGTAGCCCGAGTCGCGCAGGGTCTTCGCGGCGATCGCGGCCTTCAGCTCGGGCAGGCCGCCGGCCGGCGTGTAGCGGTGGTACTTGGGGTTGCGGCAGGCCTCGACCGCGGCCTCGACGATGTAGTCCGGGGTCGGGAAGTCGGGCTCGCCCGCGCCGAAGCCGATCACCGGGCGCCCGGCGGCCTTGAGTGCCTTGGCCTTGGCGTCGACGGCGAGGGTGGCGGACTCGGAAATGGCGCCGATACGGGCGGAGACCCGGCGCTCGGAGGAAGGCGTTGCAGAGGTCATGGGGGCAATCGTCCCAGACGGCGATCAGGGCCCGCACTCCGTTCCAGGGACCGGACCGAAGAGACCCCGGACCGGGTTCTGTTCGACGTCAGGGCCCGGACCACGTACACTCACCTGTCGTTGGACCTCACCAGTCGCTCCAGAGCGCGCGCACTCCGTGCACTCGCCCGGATGCGGTAGGTTGGGGGACGCAAAGGGTCGTAGCTCAATTGGTAGAGCACTGGTCTCCAAAACCAGCGGTTGGGGGTTCGAGTCCCTCCGGCCCTGCTCCACACTCCTTCTCGGACGTGTGTGCGCAGGTACGTACTTCTATGCAACGCCGTGCGGCGCAACCGGGCGCGGTACGGCCACGACCCGGATTCAGGTGAGAGACGTGACGGACGCCCTGGGCTCCATCGACATGCCTGACGCCGAGGACGAGACGCGCGAGAAGAAGCCCCGCAAGGGCGGTAAGCGTGGCAAGAAGGGCCTTCTGGGCCGGCTCGCGCTGTTCTACCGCCAGATCGTCGCGGAACTCCGCAAGGTTGTCTGGCCCACGCGCAATCAGCTCACGACGTACACCACCGTGGTGATTGTCTTCGTCGTCATCATGATCGGTCTGGTGACCGTGATTGACTATGGGTTCCAGGAAGCCATCAAGTTCGTCTTCGGCTGATCCCCGCGGAGGGCGGCGCCTTGATGGGTGCCGCCCGTTTTCGCATGTTCCACCACCTTTTGTATCCAGGAAGAAGCAGCCACCGTGTCTGACCCGAACCTGAACGCGAGCCACGACTCCGTCGAGTCCGTCGAGGACGAGCTCGACATCGTCGAGGCGGCAGACGCTGTGGACCCGGACGAGGCCGAGCTCGCCGACGCCGAGGCGGGTGTCCCCGCCGAGGAGGCCGCGCTGCACGTCGAGGCCGCCGAGGTCGAGGCCGGCGACGGGGTCGAGTCCGATGACGAGGTTGCCGAGGCCGAGGCCGACGCCGACGCGGAGCTCGAAGAGCCCGCCGGCGACGACGCTGCCGACGAAGAGCCCGCCGCCGACGAAGAGGCCGCGGACGACGAGGCTGCCGCGGAAGCCGCCGACGAGGAGCCCGCGGAGCCCGTGGACCCCGTCCAGGCCCTGCGCGAGGAGCTGCGCCTCCTGCCCGGCGAGTGGTACGTGATCCACACCTACGCGGGCTACGAGAAGCGCGTGAAGGCGAACCTGGAGCAGCGCGCCGTCTCGCTGAACGTCGAGGAGTTCATCTACCAGGCCGAGGTGCCCGAGGAAGAGATCGTCCAGATCAAGAACGGCGAGCGCAAGAACGTCCGGCAGAACAAGCTGCCCGGTTACGTTCTCGTCCGCATGGATCTGACGAACGAGTCCTGGGGCGTCGTCCGCAACACGCCTGGCGTCACCGGCTTCGTCGGCAACGCGTACGACCCGTACCCGCTGACGCTGGACGAGATCGTCAAGATGCTCGCCCCGGAGGCGCAGGAGAAGGCCGCCAAGGCCGCCGCGGAGGAGGCCGGCCTGCCGGCGCCCGCCGTCAAGCGCACGATCGAGGTCCTGGACTTCGAGGTCGGCGACTCGGTCACCGTCACCGACGGCCCGTTCGCCACGCTGCAGGCGACCATCAACGAGATCAACCCCGACTCCAAGAAGGTCAAGGGCCTCGTCGAGATCTTCGGCCGCGAGACCCCGGTCGAGCTCAGCTTCGACCAGATCCAGAAGAACTGACCGCGCTGATCCACTGCGCGTGAGTGACGGCTTCTGAGCCACAGCTTCCGGACAGGTCAGACCACCCCTCAAGGGCGGTCTGACCTGCTCGGTTTTCAGCCCCGCACTGATACCCGTTATCGTGGTGCGGTATGCCTCCATCCGGATGACCGGTTGGCGGCGAAAAACTCTCACTAGGACCCGGAGAGAGCAATGCCTCCCAAGAAGAAGAAGATCACGGGGCTCATCAAGCTCCAGATCAAGGCCGGTGCGGCCAACCCGGCTCCGCCGGTCGGCCCCGCGCTCGGTCAGCACGGCGTCAACATCATGGAGTTCTGCAAGGCCTACAACGCCGCGACCGAGTCGCAGCGTGGCATGGTCGTGCCGGTGGAGATCACGGTCTACGACGACCGCTCCTTCACCTTCATCACCAAGACCCCGCCGGCCGCGCGCCTCATCCTGAAGCACGCAGGCGTGGAGAAGGGCTCCGGCGAGCCTCACAAGACCAAGGTCGCCAAGCTCACGGCTGCCCAGGTCAAGGAGATCGCCGAGCTCAAGATGCCCGACCTGAACGCCAACGACATCGACGCCGCCGTGAAGATCATCTCCGGCACCGCGCGCTCGATGGGCATCACGGTCGAAGGCTGATCCAGCCACCCCCCAGCACCACCAGTGGTAGGGCCAAGCGCTGGTCCGCACCACGACTCCACGCCTGAAGTCACAACACAGGAGCAGAAGTGAAGCGCAGCAAGACTCTCCGCGCTGCGGACGCCAAGGTCGACCGGGAGAAGCAGTACGCCCCGCTCGAAGCCGTCCGTCTCGCCAAGGAGACCTCCGCGACCAAGTTCGACAGCACCGTCGAGGTCGCCTTCCGCCTGGGTGTCGACCCGCGCAAGGCCGACCAGATGGTCCGCGGCACCGTGAACCTCCCGCACGGCACCGGCAAGACCGCCCGGGTCCTGGTCTTCGCGACCGGTGACCGTGCTGCGGCCGCGGAAGCCGCCGGCGCCGACATCGTCGGCGACGACGAGCTGATCAACGAGATCGCCAAGGGCAACCGCCTCAACGAGTTCGACGCCGTGGTGGCCACCCCGGACCTCATGGGCAAGGTCGGCCGCCTCGGCCGCGTGCTCGGTCCCCGTGGCCTCATGCCGAACCCGAAGACCGGCACCGTCACGATGGACGTCGCCAAGGCTGTCACCGAGATCAAGGGTGGCAAGATCGAGTTCCGCGTCGACAAGCACTCGAACCTGCACTTCATCATCGGCAAGGTCTCCTTCTCCGACACGCAGCTGGTCGAGAACTACGGCGCGGCCCTGGACGAGATCCTTCGTCTGAAGCCGTCCGCCGCGAAGGGCCGCTACATCAAGAAGGCCGCCCTCAGCACCACCATGGGCCCCGGCATCCAGCTGGACTCCAACCGCACCCGGAACCTCCTCGTCGAGGAAGACCCGGCCGCGGTCTGAACGGGCTGAGCCCCCAGGGCTCTCCTGAACGGCTCGACGGGCCCCTCGCCCCCTTCACCGGGTGGCGGGGGGCCCGTTCCCGTGTCCGGGGGCGCGGCAGCGGGCCGGACGGCCTGGGAAAGGGCAGCGCAGGGGGTCGGAAGGCCCGAGAAGGGGCCGCGCAGGGGCCGTGCACGGTCCGGGAGGTCCCGTCCCGCCCGCCCGGAACCGCGGCGGAGGGGGTCCCTCCGGAGGCGATTTGCCTTGGCTCGACCCCTTCACGTACGCTTCACCAGAAGCCAAAGACCGCTGGTCGTTGCCGTGCCCGCAAGGGTTGCGGTGGCCGAAGGATCCGCTGAATGCGGACGTCCTGCGCAGGTGTTCGTGGACAGGCTCCCGGAGTGATCCGGTCGAGCTTACGCCCCGTGCGCTTGCGCCGGGGCGTTTCGTTGTGTTCAGCCCCTTCTGAGCGGTCCTCATCACCCGGAAGGAGGCCGACGCTCTATGGCAAGGCCCGACAAGGCTGCCGCGGTAGCCGAGCTCACGGACCAGTTCCAGAGCTCGAACGCCGCTGTGCTGACCGAGTACCGGGGTCTCACCGTCGCGCAGCTCAAGACGCTGCGTCGTTCGCTCGGTGAGAACGCCCAGTACGCCGTGGTGAAGAACACGCTGACCAAGATTGCGGCCAACCAGGCCGGGATCACCGCGCTGGACGAGCACTTCGCTGGTCCGACCGCGGTCGCCTTCATCACCGGTGACCCGGTGGAGTCGGCGAAGAGCCTGCGTGACTTCGCCAAGGACAACCCGAACCTCATCATCAAGGCGGGTGTCCTTGATGGTAAGGCGCTCACCGCCGATGAGATCAAGAAGCTTGCGGACCTTGAGTCCCGCGAGGTTCTGCTCAGCAAGCTGGCCGGCGCGTTCAAGGGCAAGCAGTCTCAGGCTGCCTCGCTCTTCCAGGCGCTGCCGTCGAAGTTCGTCCGCACCGCGGAAGCGCTTCGCGTCAAGCTCGCCGAGCAGGGCGGTGCCGAGTAATTCGGCTCGCGCACTGATCTGCGCCGCCTAGTGCGTGGGTCGTAGCGGGCCGTTACGCCCGCCTCTCTATACATCCGGCACCTGCCGATTTAGTGGAAGGATCGCCCATCATGGCGAAGCTCTCTCAGGACGACCTCCTCGCCCAGTTCGAGGAGATGACCCTCATCGAGCTCTCCGAGTTCGTGAAGGCCTTCGAGGAGAAGTTCGACGTCACCGCCGCCGCGGCCGTCGCCGTTGCCGCCCCGGGTCAGGGTGGCGCCGCCCCCGAGGCCGCTGAGGAGCAGGACGAGTTCGACGTCATCCTCACCGGTGCCGGCGACAAGAAGATCCAGGTCATCAAGGTCGTGCGTGAGCTGACCTCGCTGGGTCTGAAGGAGGCCAAGGACCTCGTCGACGGCGCTCCGAAGCCGGTTCTTGAGAAGGTCGCCAAGGAGGCCGCTGACAAGGCCGCCGAGTCCCTCAAGGCCGCGGGCGCGGCTGTCGAGGTCAAGTAACACCTCTGGGGCCTCCTGAGGCCCCACGGAAGGGCGATCACCCGTAAGGGTGGTCGCCCTTCGGCGTACCCGTAGTGCCTGACTTGCCCTGGTCTCGTTGGGGAGTAGGGTGATCATCGTTGCCCCGCGGCAGGGTCCGGAGATGATCCGCACGGAGCAGGGGGCCTTGACGAACGGGACGCGGCGCGCAATTCTCAGACCCGTCGCCAGGTCGACCGCCTCGATCCGAGATCCGAGGCATGGATCGGCTACGAAGAGGGCAGTACTCATACGCGCTCCGTGTGCGGGAGCCGCGGCGCCGGGCGCATCGCGGCGAGCGTGTGGGGCGCGGCGCAGGACGCGGTGTAGGACGTATGTGCGGTACGCGGTGTTGGACGAACACGGTGTTGGTTTGAACGAGGTGGGGAAGGCCTGTTGCCGGTTTCCGGAAACCTGGTCTGGACATCAGTGAGCCTGTTGGCTACACTGACCCTTTGCGCTGCCTGTTAGCTGCCCCCTGCCCGTCGCCAGGGGCATGCCCACGCTTGAGCACACTTGACCGACCGTCCTGACCTGGCCCTTTCGGCCAGTCCTGGAGCGTACGTCTTCTGTGTCGGCTGGGACCGGTACGCGCGTAGTGAGTCCGAGCCCTCGGAAGGACCCCCTCTTGGCCGCCTCGCGCAACGCCTCGACCAATACGAACAACGGTGCCAGCACCGCCCCGCTGCGCATCTCCTTTGCAAAGATCAAGGAGCCTCTTGAGGTTCCGAACCTCCTGGCGCTGCAGACCGAGAGCTTTGACTGGCTGCTCGGCAACGCTGCCTGGAAGTCCCGCGTCGAGTCGGCTCTTGAGAGTGGACAGGACGTCCCCACCAAGTCCGGTCTGGAAGAGATCTTCGAGGAGATCTCGCCGATCGAGGACTTCTCCGGGTCGATGTCGCTGACCTTCCGCGACCACCGTTTCGAACCGGCGAAGAACTCGGTCGACGAGTGCAAGGAGCGCGACTTCACGTACGCGGCTCCGCTGTTCGTCACCGCCGAGTTCACGAACAACGAGACCGGAGAGATCAAGTCTCAGACGGTCTTCATGGGCGACTTCCCGCTCATGACCAACAAGGGCACCTTCGTCATCAACGGCACCGAGCGTGTCGTCGTGTCGCAGCTTGTCCGTTCCCCCGGTGTCTACTTCGACTCCTCCATCGACAAGACGTCCGACAAGGACATCTTCTCCGCCAAGATCATCCCGTCCCGGGGTGCCTGGCTGGAGATGGAGATCGACAAGCGCGACATGGTCGGCGTCCGCATCGACCGCAAGCGCAAGCAGTCCGTCACCGTCCTCCTGAAGGCTCTCGGCTGGACCACCGAGCAGATCCTGGAGGAGTTCGGCGAGTACGAGTCCATGCGCGCCACCCTGGAGAAGGACCACACCCAGGGTCAGGACGACGCGCTGCTCGACATCTACCGCAAGCTGCGCCCCGGCGAGCCGCCGACCCGCGAGGCCGCTCAGACGCTGCTTGAGAACCTCTACTTCAACCCCAAGCGCTACGACCTCGCGAAGGTCGGCCGCTACAAGGTGAACAAGAAGCTCGGCGCCGACGAGCCGCTCGACGCCGGTGTGCTCACCACCGACGACGTCATCGCGACGATCAAGTACCTGGTCAAGCTGCACGCCGGCGAGACCGAGACGACCGGCGAGTCCGGCCGTTCCATCGTGGTCGAGACCGATGACATCGACCACTTCGGCAACCGTCGTCTGCGCAACGTCGGCGAGCTCATCCAGAACCAGGTCCGCACGGGTCTGGCCCGGATGGAGCGCGTCGTCCGCGAGCGCATGACGACCCAGGACGTCGAGGCGATCACGCCGCAGACCCTGATCAACATCCGGCCGGTCGTCGCCTCCATCAAGGAGTTCTTCGGTACCAGCCAGCTGTCCCAGTTCATGGACCAGAACAACCCGCTCTCGGGCCTGACCCACAAGCGCCGCCTGTCGGCGCTGGGCCCCGGCGGTCTGTCCCGTGAGCGGGCCGGCTTCGAGGTCCGCGACGTGCACCCGTCGCACTACGGCCGCATGTGCCCGATCGAGACCCCCGAAGGCCCGAACATCGGTCTGATCGGCTCGCTCGCGTCCTACGGCCGCGTCAACGCGTTCGGTTTCGTCGAGACCCCGTACCGCAAGGTCATCGACGGTGTCGTCACCGACGAGGTCGACTACCTGACCGCGGACGAGGAAGACCGCTTCGTCATCGCCCAGGCCAACGCCGGCCTGTCCGACGACATGCGCTTCACCGAGTCCCGCGTGCTGGTCCGCCGCCGTGGCGGCGAGATCGACTACATCGCCGGCGACGACGTCGACTACATGGACGTCTCCCCGCGCCAGATGGTGTCCGTCGCTACCGCGATGATCCCCTTCCTGGAGCACGACGACGCCAACCGCGCCCTCATGGGCGCGAACATGATGCGCCAGGCCGTTCCGCTCATCAAGGCGGAGGCCCCGCTCGTCGGCACCGGCATGGAGTACCGCTGCGCGGTCGACGCCGGTGACTCGATCCGCGCGGAGAAGGACGGTGTGGTCCAGGAGGTCTCGGCCGACTACATCACCGTCGCCAACGACGACGGCACGTACACCACGTACCGCGTCGCGAAGTTCTCCCGCTCGAACCAGGGCACCTCGGTCAACCAGAAGGTCATCGTCAACGAGGGCGACCGGATCATCGAGTCCCAGGTCCTCGCCGACGGACCGGCGACCGAAGAGGGCGAGATGGCCCTCGGCAAGAACCTGCTCGTCGCGTTCATGCCGTGGGAGGGTCACAACTACGAGGACGCGATCATCCTGTCGCAGCGCCTCGTGCAGGACGACGTCCTCTCCTCGATCCACATCGAGGAGCACGAGGTCGACGCCCGTGACACCAAGCTCGGCCCCGAGGAGATCACCCGGGACATCCCGAACGTCTCCGAGGAGGTCCTCGCGGACCTCGACGAGCGCGGCATCATCCGCATCGGTGCGGACGTCGTCGCCGGAGACATCCTGGTCGGCAAGGTCACGCCCAAGGGTGAGACCGAGCTGACCCCGGAGGAGCGCCTGCTCCGCGCGATCTTCGGTGAGAAGGCCCGCGAGGTGCGCGACACCTCGCTCAAGGTCCCTCACGGTGAGATCGGCAAGGTCATCGGTGTCCGCGTCTTCGACCGCGAGGAGGGCGACGAGCTTCCCCCGGGCGTGAACCAGCTGGTCCGCGTCTACGTCGCCCAGAAGCGCAAGATCACCGACGGTGACAAGCTCGCCGGCCGCCACGGCAACAAGGGTGTCATCTCCAAGATCCTCCCGATCGAGGACATGCCCTTCCTTGAGGACGGCACGCCGGTCGACATCATCCTGAACCCGCTGGGTGTCCCGTCCCGAATGAACCCGGGACAGGTCCTGGAGATCCACCTCGGCTGGCTCGCCAGCCGCGGCTGGGACGTCTCCGGCCTGGCGGACGAGTGGGCGCAGCGCCTCCAGGCGATCGGCGCCGACCAGGTCGCTCCCGGTACCAACGTCGCCACCCCGGTGTTCGACGGTGCCCGCGAGGACGAGCTGGCCGGCCTCCTGCAGCACACCATCCCGAACCGCGACGGCGAGCGCATGGTGCTCCCGACCGGTAAGGCGCGTCTGTTCGACGGCCGCTCCGGCGAGCCGTTCCCGGACCCGATCTCGGTCGGGTACATGTACATCCTCAAGCTCCACCACCTGGTCGACGACAAGCTCCACGCTCGGTCGACCGGTCCGTACTCGATGATCACGCAGCAGCCGCTGGGTGGTAAGGCGCAGTTCGGTGGCCAGCGATTCGGCGAGATGGAGGTGTGGGCGCTTGAGGCGTACGGCGCCGCCTACGCCCTCCAGGAACTGCTGACCATCAAGTCCGACGACGTGACCGGCCGCGTGAAGGTCTACGAGGCGATCGTCAAGGGCGAGAACATCCCCGAGCCGGGCATTCCCGAGTCCTTCAAGGTGCTCATCAAGGAAATGCAGTCGCTCTGCCTCAACGTGGAGGTGCTGTCCTCGGACGGCATGTCCATCGAGATGCGCGACACGGACGAGGACGTCTTCCGCGCGGCGGAGGAGCTCGGTATCGACCTGTCCCGGCGCGAGCCGAGCAGCGTCGAAGAGGTCTGACGGGCCTGACGGGGGGCTCCTGCGAGAGCCCCCCGTCATCCCCGGGACCGTTCAGACCATGATTGAGACTCGACCCCGAAAGAGGGATTGACGCACAGTGCTCGACGTCAACTTCTTCGACGAGCTGCGGATCGGCCTTGCCACCGCGGACGACATCCGAACCTGGTCCCACGGCGAGGTCAAGAAGCCGGAGACCATCAACTACCGCACGCTCAAGCCCGAGAAGGACGGACTCTTCTGCGAGAAGATCTTCGGTCCGACCCGGGACTGGGAGTGCTACTGCGGCAAGTACAAGCGTGTCCGCTTCAAGGGCATCATCTGCGAGCGCTGTGGCGTCGAAGTCACGCGCGCCAAGGTGCGCCGCGAGCGGATGGGCCACATCGAGCTCGCCGCTCCCGTCACCCACATCTGGTACTTCAAGGGCGTCCCGTCGCGCCTCGGATACCTGCTGGACCTCGCGCCGAAGGACCTTGAGAAGGTCATCTACTTCGCCGCGTACATGATCACGTTCGTGGACGACGAGCGCCGCACCCGCGACCTCCCGTCGCTGGAGGCCCACGTCTCCGTCGAGCGCCAGCAGATCGAGAACCGCCGTGACGCGGACCTCGAAGGCCGGGCCAAGAAGCTGGAGACCGACCTCGGCGAGCTGGAGGCCGAGGGCGCGAAGGCCGACGTGCGCCGCAAGGTGCGCGAGGGCGCCGAGCGCGAGATGAAGCAGCTCCGCGACCGCGCCCAGCGCGAGATCGACCGCCTCGACGAGGTGTGGGCCCGCTTCAAGAACCTCAAGGTCCAGGACCTGGAGGGCGACGAGCTCCTGTACCGCGAGCTGCGTGACCGCTTCGGCACGTACTTCGACGGCTGCATGGGCGCCGCCGCGCTGCAGAAGCGTCTGGAGTCCTTCGACCTGGAGGAGGAGGCCGAGCGCCTCCGCGAGATCATCCGTACCGGCAAGGGCCAGAAGAAGACCCGTGCGCTCAAGCGCCTCAAGGTCGTCTCCGCGTTCCTGCAGACCAGCAACAAGCCCAAGGGCATGGTGCTGGACTGCGTGCCGGTCATCCCGCCGGACCTGCGTCCGATGGTGCAGCTGGACGGTGGCCGCTTCGCGACCTCCGACCTGAACGACCTGTACCGCCGCGTGATCAACCGCAACAACCGCCTGAAGCGCCTTCTCGACCTCGGTGCCCCCGAGATCATCGTGAACAACGAGAAGCGCATGCTCCAGGAGGCCGTCGACGCCCTCTTCGACAACGGTCGTCGCGGCCGCCCGGTGACCGGTCCCGGCAACCGGCCCCTGAAGTCCCTCAGCGACATGCTGAAGGGCAAGCAGGGTCGATTCCGCCAGAACCTCCTCGGCAAGCGCGTGGACTACTCCGCGCGTTCCGTGATCGTCGTCGGCCCGCAGCTCAAGCTGCACCAGTGCGGTCTGCCCAAGGCCATGGCGCTGGAGCTCTTCAAGCCGTTCGTGATGAAGCGCCTGGTGGACCTGAACCACGCGCAGAACATCAAGTCGGCGAAGCGCATGGTCGAGCGCGGCCGTACCGTCGTCTACGACGTGCTCGAAGAGGTCATCGCCGAGCACCCGGTCCTGCTGAACCGTGCGCCCACGCTGCACCGCCTCGGCATCCAGGCCTTCGAGCCCCAGCTGGTCGAAGGCAAGGCCATCCAGATCCACCCGCTCGTCTGCACCGCGTTCAACGCGGACTTCGACGGTGACCAGATGGCCGTGCACCTGCCGCTCTCCGCGGAGGCGCAGGCCGAGGCCCGCATCCTGATGCTGTCCTCGAACAACATCCTCAAGCCGGCCGACGGCCGTCCGGTCACGATGCCGACCCAGGACATGGTCCTCGGTCTGTTCTTCCTGACCACCGACGGTGAGCTCCGCGACGTCAAGGGCGAGGGCCGCGCGTTCGGCTCGACGGCCGAGGCGACGATGGCGTTCGACAACGGCGAGCTCGCGCTCCAGTCGTCCGTCGACATCCGCTTCCCGGTGGGCACCATCCCGCCGCGCGGCTGGGTGCCGCCGGTCGCCGAGGAGGGTGAGCAGGAGTTCCAGCAGGGCGACAGCTTCCGTCTGAGGACGACCCTGGGCCGCGCGCTCTTCAACGAGCTGCTGCCCGAGGACTACCCGTTCGTCGACTACTCGGTGGGCAAGAAGCAGCTCTCCGAGATCGTCAACGACCTGGCGGAGCGCTACCCCAAGGTCATCGTGGCGGCGACGCTCGACAACCTGAAGGCGGCCGGCTTCCACTGGGCGACCCGTTCGGGCGTCACCGTGGCCATCTCCGACGTCGTCGTGCCCGAGGCCAAGAAGGCCATCGTCAAGGGCTACGAGGAGCTGGACGAGAAGGTCCAGAAGCAGTACGAGCGCGGTCTGATCACCAAGGACGAGCGCACGCAGGAGCTCATCGCGATCTGGACCAAGGCGACCAACGAGGTTGCCGAGGCGATGAACGCGAACTTCCCCAAGACGAACCCCATCTTCATGATGGTTGACTCGGGTGCCCGAGGAAACATGATGCAGATGCGACAGATCGCCGGTATGCGTGGTCTGGTGTCGAACGCGAAGAACGAGACCATCCCGCGTCCGATCAAGGCGTCCTTCCGTGAGGGCCTCACCGTTCTGGAGTACTTCATCTCCACGCACGGTGCCCGTAAGGGTCTGGCGGACACCGCCCTGCGTACCGCCGACTCGGGTTACCTGACCCGTCGTCTGGTGGACGTCTCGCAGGACGTCATCATCCGCGAGGAGGACTGCGGCACCGAGCGCGGTCTGAAGCTGAAGATCGCCGTCCGCGGCGAGGACGGCGTGCTGCGCAAGGCCGACGACGTCGAGACCTCGATCTACGCCCGCATGCTGGCCGAGGACGTCGTCATCGACGGCAAGGTCATCGCGCCGGCCAACGTCGACCTCGGTGACGTCCTGATCGACGCCCTGGTCGCCAACGGCGTCGAGGAGGTCAAGACCCGTTCGGTCCTGACCTGCGAGTCCGCGGTCGGCACCTGTGCCTTCTGCTACGGACGCTCCCTCGCCACCGGCAAGCTGGTCGACATCGGTGAGGCGGTCGGCATCATCGCCGCCCAGTCCATCGGTGAGCCCGGTACCCAGCTGACGATGCGTACCTTCCACACCGGTGGTGTGGCCGGTGACGACATCACGCAGGGTCTGCCGCGTGTCGTCGAGCTCTTCGAGGCCCGTACCCCGAAGGGTGTCGCCCCGATCTCCGAGGCCGCCGGCCGCGTGCGGATCGAGGAGACCGAGAAGACGAAGAAGATCGTCATCACGCCCGACGACGGCAGCGAAGAGACGGCGTTCCCGATCTCGAAGCGCGCCAAGGTCGTCGTGCACGAGGGCGACCACGTCGAGGTGGGCCAGAAGCTCACCGCGGGTGCCACCAACCCGCACGACGTGCTGCGCATCCTCGGCCAGCGCGCGGTCCAGGTCCACCTGGTCGGCGAAGTCCAGAAGGTCTACAACTCGCAGGGCGTGTCGATCCACGACAAGCACATCGAGATCATCATCCGGCAGATGCTGCGCCGCGTGACGATCATCGAGTCCGGCGACGCGGAGCTCCTGCCGGGCGAGCTCGTCGAGCGGTCGAAGTTCGAGACCGAGAACCGTCGTGTGGTCACCGAGGGCGGTCACCCCGCCTCCGGCCGCCCGCAGCTGATGGGTATCACCAAGGCCTCGCTCGCCACCGAGTCGTGGCTGTCGGCGGCGTCCTTCCAGGAGACGACCAGGGTTCTGACGGACGCGGCGATCAACGCCAAGTCCGACTCCCTGATCGGCCTCAAGGAGAACGTCATCATCGGTAAGCTCATCCCGGCCGGTACGGGCCTCGCCC
Organism: Streptomyces sp. NPDC058662; assembly: GCF_042716255.1. Taxonomy (NCBI): domain Bacteria; kingdom Bacillati; phylum Actinomycetota; class Actinomycetes; order Kitasatosporales; family Streptomycetaceae; genus Streptomyces; species Streptomyces sp. NPDC058662. The sequence continues at coordinate 38,165 of NZ_JBHXRU010000059.1, forward strand.
GCTACCGCAACATCCGGGTCGAGCCCACCGAGGAGGCGAAGGCCGCGATGTACTCGGCCGTCGGCTACGACGACATCGACTACTCGCCCTTCGGCACCGGCTCCGGCCAGGCTGTCCCGCTGGAGGACTACGACTACGGCCCGTACAACGGCTGAGGCTCGTAACAGGAAGCCCCCCGCAGCTCCGAGAGGAGCGGCGGGGGGCTTCCCCGTTCTCGGGGCCGGGGCCGGATCAGGCGCGGCGGCGGCGCGCCGCGCCCACGGCGGCCGCGACGAGCACCATCAGGCCGAGGGCGGCGCCGGCCAGGCCCGGGGTGAGGCCCCTGGGGGTGAAAGTGCAGGACACCTCGTCCGTGCCCGGGGCGAGGTCCACGGCCAGGAGGCCGTGGAAGGGCTTCACGGGGGCCGAGCACCGCCAGCCCGGGACGGCCGTCACCGCGATGACCGCGGTGGCGCCGGTGTGCGGGGGGAGGACGGCGTCGAGGGTGTGGCCGCCGACCCGCACCGAGGTGGCGCCGGTGGCGGTGAGGCGGCGTACGGCGGTGTCCAGGGCCGACCGGTCCAGGCAGCCGAGCGGGTACGCGCCGGCCGTCGCGCCCTGGGTCCGGGTCTCCACGGTGACCTCCACCCGCCCGGAGGCGGGGACCGGGCCCAGCGGGACGACGCCCGTCACCAGGTCCTCCAGCACCCTGCTCGTGGAGCCGCTGCGCAGGGTGCCGTAGACGGCGGGGGAGTACCAGAAGGCCTCGGAGCCGGGCGCGCAGGCGGCGGCGTACGTCTGCTCGGTCGGGGTGCCGCCGCTCGTGACCCGGGGGACCGTGTAGACGGTGGCGCCCAGGACGTTCTCCTGGCGGGCGTAGACGCTGTCCGCCGGGTTGGGCGAGGTGTACGGGGAAGTGCGGACGGTGACCAGCGGGGGTGCGGGGAAGCGCGTCCCCGTCCAGCTGCCCGGGGCCGGGCCCGGGCGGACCCGGGCGCCGATGGAGAAGATCGCGTCGAGCACGGGGTTGTCGGCGCCGAAGATGGTCCGGCCGTCGTTCTTGTATCCGTGCCCGAGGGGCTCCAGGGCCCGGTACGTGGCCTCCGGCAGGTAGCTGCTGTAGTACTGCGGGCCCTCCGCGCGCAGGGCGAGGGCGTCGTTGTACGAGGTCTGGGGCGTGCCCGAGTCGGTCCGGTAGGCGGGCCAGCCGTTCACGCCCCGGACGGCCGCGACATGCTCGTTGACCGAGCGGCTGGAGGTGACCACCGGCTGGGCCCAGCGTTCGCGCGCCCTGCGGGCGTCCGCGTTGGCGGCGGCCGCGGTGGACTCGGCGAGGACGACGCCGACCATGAGGACGGCCGCGACGGGGACCAGGTACCGCCGCTTCTCGCCGAGGGCGAGCAGGACCAGGGCCAGCAGGGAGACCGCCCCGCCGCCCAGCACGGCGGGCCAGGTCGCGCCGCCGAAGTCGTCGGTGCGGCGGAGCACGAAGGCGGCCGCGACGAGCAGCCCGGCCGCCAGGGCGAGGTGCGACGGGCGGGGGCGGTGCGCGAGGGCCAGCCAGGCCACGACCACCAGCATCCCGCTGAAGACGAAGGCCTCGCGGTACGGGTTGCCGTTCGGCACCGCGAGCCCGTGCCACACGTACTGGGTGGGCGGGAACTGGAAAGAGGCCGCGACGAGCACGATCGCGGCCGCCCACACCGCGCGGGTCCGCCGGGCGACGGCCGTGTTGAGGAGGAAGGACCCGGCGAGGATCAGGCCGAGCGAGGCGATGTAGAGCCGGGGCCGGCCGCCCCAGAGGTGGGTGGCCGGGAGCATGCCGGAGAGGAAGACCTCGATCCGCACCGGGTCGAAGGCCGCGGCCCCGGTGGGCTGGGCGGCGCCGCTGGAGAGGAACGACGGCAGCAGGAGCGGGAGGGTGAGCAGGATGCCGGTCCCCGCGGCCGTCGCCGCCCGCCACAGCGCGCGCAGCCGCCGGCCGGCGGTCATGTCGTCGCGGGTGGCGAGGCGGACGGCGAGCAGGACGCACGCGGCCATCGTGGCCATCATCGCGGTGTAGAAGTTGCCGAACCAGGCCAGGGCCACCAGCAGGGCCACGCCGGGCCAGCGCCGCTCCTCCAGGCACCATTCGACGGCGATGCCGAGGAGCGGGAGCGCGACCAGGCCCCACAGCCACATGGGGATGTACGAGGCGTCGGAGAGCGCCCAGCCGCAGAGCCCGTAGCAGGCGCCGAGTACGCCGCGCTGCCACCAGGGGCCGGGGAGCAGCTTGCCGAGGTACACCGTCATCACGGCGGCGGCGGTGCCCATCGTGACCGGGGTGACCGCGAAGACGGCGAGGTCGACGTGGGCGCGGGGGACGAGGACGGCGAGCCAGGAGAAGGGGTTGCCGAGGTAGGTGTAGTAGTCGGACAGGAACTGCTGGCCGAAGCCGCCGCGCCAGGTGAAGAGGAGGTCGCCGGCGGCCTCGCCGTGCACCAGGTCCCACAGGGCGCGGTGGAAGGGCACGTACTGGTTGGCCTGGTCGTTGACGGCCCGGCCGGTGTCGCCGAAGGGGAACGTGCCGCGGGCCACCCAGGCGGCGCAGAACGCGGTCGAGGTGACGAGGAAGGCGAGCAGCGGCCCGTGCGGCCGGCCGAACCGGCGCCGCGCCAACGCGCGTCTGGTGTCGCGGGGTTGGGTGTCGACTGTGGTCTGCTCGGGTGCCACGGTCCCCAATGTCCTGCTCCCTGCTGGTCGGTTGCTCGGTTGCGCGGCCGGCCGACGTGTACGCGGTGGCGCCGGGCAAGCGTCCAGTTTAGGTCGCCGGGGCGGGTCGGACCGCCGCCGGCGGGTGTCCCAGGCGCCGCGAAACGACCGTGTCGGT